>JADCHE010000026.1 GCA_020248665.1 Burkholderiales bacterium
CGAGAAGAACGATCGCATCGGCGGGCTGCTGCGCTACGGCATCCCCGACTTCAAGATGGAGAAGTCGCACATCGACCGCCGCGTCGAGCAGATGCGAGCCGAGGGCGTGGTGTTCCGCACCGGCGTGTTCGTCGGCGAGACGCCTCCCGAGGGTCACATCACCAACCTCGCGCGGCAGACGGTGTCGCCGAAGCAGCTGCTCGCCGACTTCGACGCGGTGCTGCTCACCGGCGGTGCCGAGCAGCCGCGCGACCTGCCGGTGCCGGGCCGCGCGCTCAAGGGCATCCACTTCGCGATGGAGTTCCTGCCGCAGCAGAACCGCACCGTCGCGGGCGACGCGGTGCCGGGCCAGATCATGGCGAGCGGCAAGCACGTCGTCGTGATCGGCGGCGGCGACACCGGCAGCGACTGCGTCGGCACCTCGAACCGCCACGGCGCGGCGAGCGTCACCCAGTTCGAGCTGATGCCCCAGCCGCCCGAGCACGAGAACAAGGCGCTGACCTGGCCGTACTGGCCGACCAAGATGCGGACCTCGTCGTCGCACGAGGAGGGCTGCGAGCGCGACTGGGCGATCACCACCAAGGAGTTCCGCGGCGACGAGCACGGCCACGTGCGCGCGCTGGTGACCGCCCGCGTCGAATGGAAGAAGGACGAGACCACCGGGCAGATGAGGATGGTCGAGGTGCCCGGCTCCGAGAAGGAGCTGCCCGCGGACCTGGTGCTCTTCGCGATGGGCTTCGTCTCGCCGGTGCAGACCGTGCTCGATGCGTTCGGCGTCGACAAGGATCCGCGCGGCAACGCGCGCGCGACCACCGACGGCGAGCGCAGCTACGCGACCACCGTGCCGAAGGTGTTCGCGGCCGGCGACATGCGTCGCGGCCAGTCGCTCGTGGTGTGGGCGATCCGCGAGGGCCGGCAGGCGGCGCACTCGGTGGACACGTTCCTGATGGGGGCGAGCGAGCTGCCGCGGTAGCGTTCGGAGAGGCCTCGGTTCGCGCGGCTTGCCCGAAGGGATCGGGCATGACACGAAGCAGGGCGGCCGCCGCGGTCCTGGCGTTGTCCTGCATGGTGGCGGCCTGCGTCAGCATGCCGCTGCCGTGCGGCCGGTTCGGTATCCCGGAACCACGGCCGGACGTCGACCTCGGTACGCCGGACCGAGCCGTACGCACGTGGTGGGCGCTGAGCGATTGGGCTGTCAGGCGGAGCGCGGAGCAGGACGGCTGCAGGGCGGCGCTCCGCGCTCGAACACACGAACCGCGCATGGCGCAACTCGAGTTGCTCGACGGGGCGGTGAAGACGTCGTTCGCGTCCGCATGGCGCTCCGACCCCGAGATCGACCTGCGGCAGACGGTCTCGCGTTCAATCGAGCGGGTCGACGCGATCGGCGTGGACGAAGCGATCGTCTACGCGGTCCTCAGGAACGAGACTCCCATCCCGCCGGGCGTCGAGCTGACGAACGCCGAGCTGGAGCGCCGCGACCGTGGCGTGCCGGTGAGGTACACGGTGCAGCGCGGGGCGGCGCAGGCGTGGCGGATCGTACGGGTCGAGTTGTCCGGTCGCGATACGGCGATCCCTTCCGGATGGATCGGCATGCTCGATCGCGACTTCACCGTGCGCCCCGCCTGGCATTACGTCGATCTCTACGTTCCGTACTAGCTGCTGCGGGGCGCCGGGAACGATCGGCCTGCGCGATCGCCGAATCGACCGATCATCGAGGGCGGCATCGGCGGTGCACGCGGGAAGCGATGGAACGAACCGCTGAGCCCGGCGGCGGAAACGTCGCGGGCCGGGTCAGAACAGCTTCGCGGCCCCGAGCAGCAGCGCGGTCTGCGCGCTCAGCGCGCCGACGACCCACTTGACGAGTTCGACCTTGCTGGACGCGATCTCGCGGGTCAGCCGGGTCTCCAGCTCGGCGACGTCGCGCTTCGTCGCGAGCACCTGCGCATGCAACGAGTAGCGCTCGTCGATCGACCGGTCGAACAGGTCGACGACCGCGCGCGCCCGCTCCGGCGACACGCCGGCCGACAGCAGCGCCTCGAGCAGCGCGATGTTGAACGAGCCCATGCGACGAGGATGCCGATCGGGTCGAGCGATGCCAATCGGCCCGAAGGCCGAGACCGAAGGGGGCCGACGTTTCCGCGGAAACGTCGCGCTCTCGGGGCCGGCGCAGGTGGCACGCGAGTTGCGGTACCGGCGGGTTTCCTCCACGGAGCACCACCGATGGGCACCGAGCGCGTCTTCCGCGTCGCCGACCACCTGCAGCCCGCCGACGGCGAGCCGATCCGCTCGGTCGTCGTGCAGACGCCCGACGCGACGGTCGTCGCGTGGACGGTGAGGCCCGGGCAGCGGATCGCCGCGCACGTGCATCCGCAGGGGCAGGACACCTGGACCGTGCTCTCCGGCACCGGCGAGTACCAACTCGACGTCGAGGGTCCCTCGCGCACGCTGGGGCCCGGCGACATCGCGGTCGCACCGGTCGGCGCGGTGCACGGAGTGCTCGCGACCGGCAAGGTGCCGCTGGTGTTCGTCTCGGTGGTGTGTCCGGGCGAGGCCGGCTACGCGCTCGCCTGAGACCCTCAGGCGCGCGCTGCGCTCGGCGGCGGCGTCGCGGCCGCGACGCGCGCGAGGCCGAACCACGGGCGCAGCCGCCCGATCCGCCGCACCAGCAGGTAGACGAGCGCCGGCACGCCGAACGCCGCGAGGACCAGCAGCGGCGCCTCGAGCGAGGGCGACGGTCGCCAGCCGGCCAGCCCCATCGCGACGACGATGATCACGGTCTGGTGCAGCAGGTAGAGCGGGAACACCGCCTCGGTCAGCACCGCGCGCCAGCGGCCGTCGCGATTCCAGTGGCGGTGCGCGAACCCGACCGCGGCGACGATGGCGCTCCACTGCATCGCCGCCGCGCCGATCGCGCGTGCCCAATCCGGGGCGCCGAGCACGAGCGCGAGCCAGCCGAGCACGGTCGCGCCGAGCGCGGGCCAGCGCAGCGACTCGAAGCGTTCCCATCGGTCGGCCCGCGCCGACATCGCGCCGAGGACGAACACGCTGCCGTAGATCGCGTGCGCGTGCCAGTCGCCGAGCAGCGCATGCGTGATCGGGAAGGCGTCCCGCAGCGCCCATCGCTCGACCGCGAACGCGACGATCGGCACGCCCAGCAGGGCCGCGCCCCGCACGCGTCGCGACGCCGCGTCCGCGGCCGCGTCGAGCGCGCCCGGCCACCGCCGCAGCACAAGCCACAGCAGCGCGGTGTAGGTCATCAGGTACGGCAGGAACCACAGGTGGTTCCAGGTCGGCATCGCGATGCATCCGCCCGGCCCGCAGAACCCGTCGGCGCCGCCCAGGTACAGGCGCATGAACGCCGCGAAGCTCCCCTCGTAGCCGTGCTTCTGCCTGACCTCGAAGAAGGTCTGCGGCGGCACGATCAACAGCATGCCGAGCAGCAGCGGCCGCAGCAGCCGGCCGGCGCGATCGCGCAGCAGCGCGCCCGTGGCCCCGGAGCGGGCGAGCATGAACGCGGTCGCGGCGCCCGACACGAAGAACAGCAGCGGCATGCGCCACGGGTTCGTCATCCGCATCAGCGGCTCGATCGCGGCGCTCGCGAACGGGCTCTTCACGTGCCAGTCCCAGGTCGCGTAGTACATGCCGACGTGGTACGGCACCAGCAGCGCGAACGCCGCGATGCGGAGCCAGTCGAGGAAGAAGCGCCGGGTCGCAGGCGGACCGGGGTCGTTCATCGGCGCGGTGGACATCGCCGCGGGAGCGTCCGTCCCCTCAGTCGACGATGAACAGCGTCGCCCCGACCGCCGTCGACGACCGGTGCGGCTCCGCCCCGTCCGCGACCTGGTAGCTCGTGCCCGGCGTCAGCACGAAGGTGCGCCCGTCGGCGAGCTCGGTGTGCAGCTCGCCTGCGAGGCACAGCAGCACGTGCCCCTTCTCGCACCAGTGGTCGGCGAGGTAGCCGGGCGAGTACTCGACCATCCGCACGCGGATGTCGCCGAAGTGCCGCGTGCGCCAGTGCGCGACGCCGGTCTCGCCCGGGTGCTCGGTGCGCTCGACGGCCGACCAGTCGGTCGTGCCGAAGGGGATGCCGCTCATCTTCATGTCAGGCGTCCGCCAGGGTCAGCCCCGCCAGGTCGATCTCCGGCGTCTTCCCGCCGATGATGTCCGCGAGGATGCGCGCCGAGCCCATCGACATCGTCCAGCCGATGTGGCCGTGCCCGGTGTCGAGGTACAGGTTGCGCTTGGGCGAGGCGCCGAGGATCGGCGTGCCCTTGGGTGTCATCGGGCGCAGCCCGGCCCACCGGCTCGCCTTCTCGTAGGCGCCGCCGTCGGGGAAGAGCCGGCGGATCGTGTTCGTCATGTGCGCGAGGTCGCGCTCCGACAGCGAGCGGTCGAAGCCGTTGAACTCGGCGGTAGCCGTCACCCGCATCCGCTGCCCGAGGCGGGTCCACGCGATCAGGTACTTCTCGTCGACGCCGCACAGGCTGGGCGCGCCTTGGTGGCGGTCCTCGATCGGCACGGTGAGCGCGTAGCCCTTGACCGGATACACCGGCAGGTCGAGGCCGAGCGGCCGGCCGATGCCCGGGCTGTAGCAGCCGAGCGCCAGCACGTAGGCGTCGCCCTGCAGCGCGCCCCGGTCGGTGTCGACGCCGACGACGCGGTCGCCCTCGGCGCGCACGCGGGTGACGTTCGTCGACCAGCGGAACTCGACGCCGAGCTGCTCGGCGCAGTGCCCGGCCAGCGCGTTGGTGAACCGGTGGCAGTCGCCGGACTCGTCGGTCGGGCAGTGGATCGCGCCGGCGATGTTCGCGCGGTCGGGCGCGAGCGCCGGCTCGATCGCGACCGCCTCGTCGGTGCTCACTGGCCGCAGCCCGACGCCGTTGTCGGTCAGCACGCGCATCGCGCCGACGCCGCGCTCGTAGTGGTCGCGGTCGCGGTAGACGTAGATCGCGCCCTGCGTGCGCCGGTCGTAGTCGAAGCCGTGGCGCCGGTGGATCTCCTCGAAGCGCTGCTGAGAGTACAGGCACAGGCGCACCTTGTGGCCGGTGTTGATCGCCGCGCGCTCGGCCGAGCACTCCTTGAGGAAGCGCCAGCACCACGCCCACATCCTCGGGTCGGCGCGCAGCTTGAGGCGCAGCGCCACGTCGTCCCGGAACAGCGAGTCCCACAGGATGCCGGGCGCCCGCGGCGACGCCCAGGTGTAGGCGTGGCCGGGCGAGACCATCCCCGCGTTGGAGAAGCTGGTCTCCATCGCGGCCTTCTCCTGCCGGTCGACGACGACGACCTCGTGGCCGTCGCTCGCGAGCTCGTAGGCGGCGGTCACGCCGACCACGCCGGCGCCCAACACGACGATGCGCATGTGTGCTCCCCTGACCCCGCTCCGGCGCGGGTCTCCCGTCGTTCAGAGGCCCGCGACGACCGCGATCTCGACGTTGAACTGCGGCGCGGCGAGCTTCGACTCGACGGTGGCGCGCGCCGGCGTGCAGCCCGGCGCGACCCAGGCGTCCCAGACCGCGTTCATCTCGGCGAAGGTCGACATGTCGGTGAGCCAGATCGTCGCCTGCGCGAGCTTCGTCTTGTCGGTGCCCGCCTCGGCGAGCAGCCGGTCGATGCGCGCGAGCACCGTGCGCGTCTGCTCGGTCACGCTCGCGCCCGGCGTCTCGAGCGCCACCTGGCCGGCCACGTAGACCGTGCCGTTCATCACCACCGCCTGGCTCATCCTCGGGCCGGCCTCGATCCGTCTGATCGTCATCGCGCTGTCTCCTGGGCAAGAACGCGGACCGAGCTTACCCGCACGCAAACTGTATACACAAGTCCCGTCTCCGCCCCGGCGCGCCGGCCGGCCGCTACAATCCGCCGATGCCGAGCGCCTCCCGGACGACACCGCCGCCGCCCGCCTCCCGGCCCCCGATCGCTGCGCCCGCGCGCCCCGCCGACAGCGTCGACCGCGTCTACCGGGCGGTCACGCAGCGGGCGGTGAACTGGCGCTTCGCGCCGGGGGAGCGGATCAACGAGGTCGCGCTCGCCGGCGAGCTCGGCGTCAGCCGCACGCCGGTGCGCGAGGCGCTCAACCGGCTCGCGCGGGACGGCTTCGTGCGCTTCGTGCCCAATCGCGGGTTCGTCGCGCGCGACCTGACCCCGGAGCTGGTGCGCGACCTGTACGAGCTGCGCGCGGCGATCGAGGTGGCGGCCGTCCGCCTCGCCTGCGCGCGCGCGGGCGACGAGGCGATCGCGAAGCTCGCCGGCGCCTGGCACGCCGCGACCGCGGACGCCGCCAGCCGCCGCATCGATCGGCTGACCGCGGCCGACGAGGCCTTCCATCGCGGCATCGCGCGCCTGTCGTGCAACGGCGAGCTGGTCGCGACGCTGGAGCGCGTCAACGCGCAGATCCGCTTCTTCCGGCGCGTCGACCAGGAGCTGCCCGAGCGCCGCGACCGCACCTACAGCGAGCACGCCGACGTGCTCGCCTGCCTCGCCCGTCGCGACGCGCGGCGCGCCGGCGAGCTGGTCGAGCGGCACGTCGTGCTGAGCCTCGAGCGCGCGATCGCGGTCACCGAGCAGGTCGTGGCCCGGATCCGCGGCTGAGCCGCCGGCCTTGCGGGTCCTGGGCGCGGCGGGTATCGTCGCCGCGACGACCCGCGCGAGGTGCATACACTTCGCGGCCCGCACCGTGACCCGGAGACGCCCGATGAGCACCCCCGCCGCACCGGCCGCCGACCGCCCCGAGGTGGACCTCGAGGGCCTTCCCTTCCAGACGGATCGCGGCATCGGCTCGCGCGCCGCCCTCGGCCTGCTGGTGCTCGAGACCGACCAGACGATCGAGGACGAGTTCCGCGCGGTCTGGCCGGACGACGGCGTCGCGCTGTACGCGGCGCGCCTGCACAACGACGTCCAGATCACGCCCGAGACCCTGCTCGAGATGCGGGGCCTGATCGCGCCGACCACCCGGCTGCTGCCCAACATGGTCGACCTGTCGGTGGTCGCGTTCGCGTGCACCTCGGGCTCGCTGGTGATCGGCGAGTCGCACGTCGCCGAGCTGGTGCGCAGCGTCCGGCCGAACGCCCGCGTCACCGATCCGGTCACCGCTGCGATCGCGGCGCTGCGCGCGTCCGGCGTCGGGCGCGTCGCCCTGCTGACGCCCTACCTGCGAGAGATCAACCTGAGGCTGCGCACCGCGCTCGTCGAGCGCGGGCTGCGCATCCCGGTGATGGGCTCGTTCAACGAGTCCGACGACGACGTCGTCGCCCGCATCACGCCGCAGTCGCTGCTCGACGCGATCGTGCGCATCGGCAGCGAGCCGAGCTGCGACGGGGTGTTCGTCTCGTGCACGTCGCTGCGCGTCGCGCGGATCGCCGAGCGGGCCGAGGCGCTGATCGGCAAGCCGGTCACCTCGAGCAACCACGCGCTCGCCTGGCACATGCTCCGGCTGGCCGGCATCGACGACCGCATCGAGGGTTTCGGGCGGCTGTACCGGAGCGGGCTGGCCTGAACGACCGCCGCGGCGCGCGCAGGGCGGCGCGCGCCCGTCCCGGCGCCGCGCCGTCGCCGGCTCAGGCGACCTCGAACAGCCCCGCCGCCCCCATCCCGCCGGCGATGCACATCGTGACGACGACGTACTTCACGCCCCGGCGCTTGCCCTCGATCAGCGCGTGCCCGACCAGCCGCGCGCCCGACATTCCGAACGGATGCCCGACCGCGATGCCGCCGCCGTCGACGTTGAGCCGCTCGTCGGGGATGCCGAGCCGGTCGCGGCAGTAGAGCACCTGCACCGCGAACGCCTCGTTGAGCTCCCACAGGCCGATGTCGCTCACCTTCAGGCCGGTGCGCTCGAGCAGGCGCGGCACCGCGAACACCGGGCCGATGCCCATCTCGTCGGGCTCGCAGCCGGCGGTCGCGAAGCCGCGGAAGATGCCCAGCGGCTGCAGCCCGCGCCGCTCGGCGAGCGTCGCGTCCATCACCACACAGGCCGAGGCGCCGTCCGACAGCTGGCTCGCGTTGCCGGCGGTGATCGTGCCGCCTTCCATCACCGGCTTGAGCTTCGCGACGCCCTCGTAGGTGGTGTCGCCACGGATGCCCTCGTCGTGGGCCAGCGTGATCTCGCGCATCAGCGTCTCGCCGGTCTCCTTGTTCGTCTCCGCCTTCATCGTCGTCAGCGGCACGACCTCGGCGGCGAGGCGGCCGGCGGCGAGCGCGGCGGCGACGCGCTGCTGGCTGCGCGCGCCGTACTCGTCCTGCACCTCGCGCCCGATGCCGTAGCGCTTCGCGACGGTCTCGGCGGTCTGGATCATCGTGTCGTACAGCGAGGGCTTGTGCTCGAGCACCCACGGGTCGCGCGCCATGTGGGTGTTGGTCTTGTCGTTGACCGTCAGGCTGATCGACTCCATGCCGCCGGCGACGACGATCGGCACGCGGTCGACGATCACGCGGTGCGCGGCCGCGGCGATCGCGTTCAGGCCCGAGCCGCAGGCACGGCTGATCACCGAGCCGGTCGAGCCGACCGGCAGGCCGGCCTTGATCGCGCTCTGGCGCGCGACGTTGCCGCCGGTCGTGCCTTCGGGACGGCCCACGCCGAGGATCACCTCCTCGATCTCCGCGGGGTCGACACCGGCGCGCTTCACCGCGTGCGCGATCACGTGCGCGCCCAGCGTCGGGCCGGTGGTCATGTTGAACGCACCGCGATGCGCCTTGCCGATCGGCGTACGCGCGGTGGAGACGATCACTGCATCGGCCATGGCTTCATTCTCCCTGGTTGAATCGGCGTTCGGCGGCGGCGAGCTCGAGCAGGCGCGGCGCGGGCGTCCACCACTCGCCGTGCTTCGCATGGAACTCGCGGACCCGGTCCGCGACCTCGCGCAGCCCGATCGTGTCGGCGTGGAACATCGGCCCGCCGCGCCACGCGGGGAAGCCGTAGCCGTTCACGTAGACGAGGTCGACGTCCGAGGCGCGCAGCGCGATGCCCTCGGCGAGGATCTTCGCGCCCTCGTTGACGAGCGCGTACATGGTGCGCTCGACGATCTCCTGGTCGGCGACCGTGCGGCGCACGATGCCGGCCTCGTCCGCACACTGGCGGACGATCTGCTCGACCAGCGGATCGGACACCGGCGTGCGGCTGCCCGCCTCGTAGCGGTACCAGCCGGCGCCGGTCTTCTGCCCGAAGCGTCCGAGCTCGCAGATGCGGTCGGCGACCTTGCTGTAGCGAAGGTGCTTCGGCCGCGTCGCGGCCGTGCGCTTGCGGCCCGCCCAGCCGATGTCCAGGCCGGCGAGGTCGCCCATCCGGAACGGGCCCATCGCGAGGCCGAAGCGCTGCAGCGCGCCGTCGACCTGGGCGGGGCTCGCGCCCTCCTCGAGCAGGAAGCCGGCCTCGCGCACGTACGCCGACAGCATCCGGTTGCCGACGAAGCCCTCGCAGTTGCCGACCAGCACCGGCAGCTTGGCCGTCGCGCGGCCGAAGGCCATCGAGGTCGCGATCACGTCGGGCGCGCTCGCCGCGCCGCGCACGACCTCGAGCAGGCGCATCACGTTGGCCGGCGAGAAGTAGTGCAGGCCGATCACGTCCTGCGGCCGCTTCGTCGCGCGCGCGATCTCGTCGATGTCGAGCCGCGAGGTGTTCGACGCGAGGATCGCGCCCGGGCGGCACACCGCGTCGAGCGTCGCGAACACCTGCTTCTTGACCGCCATGTCCTCGAACACGGCCTCGACGACGAGGTCGACGTCGGCGAGCTCGTCGTAGGACAGCGTGCCGCGCACCCGCGCGAGCCGCGCGTCCATCTCCGCCTTCGACAGCCTGCCCTTCTCGACGCTCGCGCCCCAGTTGCGCGACATCGTCGTGCGGCCCTTGTCGAGCGCCTCGCGCGTGGTCTCGAGCTGCACCACCTCGAGCCCGGCGTTGGCGAGGCTCATCGCGATGCCGCCGCCCATCGTGCCCGCGCCGATCACGCCGACGCGTCGGATCGGGCGCGTCGGCAGGTCCTCCGGGATGCCCGGGATCCGCGCGGCCGCGCGCTCGGCGAAGAACAGGTGGCGCAGCGCCTTCGACTGCGTGCCCTCGACCAGCACGCGGAAGCGCGCGCGCTCGAATGCGATGCCCTCCTCGAACGGCAGCCGCGTCGCGGCCTCCACGCACGCGACGCATTCGAGCGGCGCCTCGAGCCCGCGCGCCTCCTTCGCGACCCGCTCGCGCGATGTCTTGAAGAACACCTCGGGCTCGTCGATCGACGCGGTGCGCGCGGAGACGACCGGATGCGACCCGCCGGCCGCGGCCTTCCCGCGTGCGAACGCCACCGCGGCCGCGCGCACGTCGCCGTCGACGACCTCGTCGACGAGGCCGATCGCGCGGGCGCGCGCAGCGTCGACCGGCTCGCCGCCGACGATCATCTCGAGCGCCGTCGCGACGCCGACCAGCCGCGGCAGCCGCTGCGTGCCGCCGCCGCCGGGCAGCAGCCCGCGCCTGACCTCGGGCAGCCCGAGCTGCGTGCCGGCGGCCGCGACGCGGTAGTGGCAGGCGAGCGCCATCTCCAGGCCGCCACCGAGCGCGCTGCCGTGGATCGCGGCGACCACGGGCTTGGGCGCACGCTCCATGCGCGTGCGCAGGTCGGTGGTGGCGGGCGGCTGCGCGGCCGCCGGGGTGTTGAACTCGCGCAGATCGGCGCCGCCGCAGAACATGCGGCCGGCGCCGGCGAGCACGATCGCGACGATCGACGGGTCGGCGAGCGCGGCGTCGAGCGCCGCGGACAGCCCGACGCGCAGCCCGAGGGCCAGCGCGTTGACGGGCGGGTTGTCGAACTCGATCACCCCGACGTCGTCGTGGCGGATCAGTCGGGCGGTGGCGGTCATCGGTGTGCGTCTCCCTGCGCGCGCCCGTGTCCGTCGGGACACGCGTCGGATCGATTATCGGCGCGTTCCGGCGCCGCGCCGCGGGGTGTCGCGCGGATCGCGGAACCTTGGCGGCGGGGCCGCGCCGGCGCCGCCCGGCCGGCCGCGCGTCCTCCGAGGCCCGATGTCCGGCCGCGCCGAGCCCCTCGCGGCGTGCACGACGCTGCCCCGCCGCGCGACGGCGCTGCCATAATCGCCGCCGACGCGGCCGCCGGCCGCCGCCCAGACCAGGAGAGAGCCCCGATGCGCCACGCCATGCGCCCCCTCGCCACCGCCCTGCTCGCCACCGGCCTGCTCCTCGGCGGCGGCGCCCAGGCCGCCGACAAGGTGAAGATCGGCTTCGTCAGCACGCTGTCCGGTCCGTCGGCCGCGCTCGGCGTCGACATCCGCGACGCGTTCCTGCTCGCCGTCAAGACGAACGGCGGCAAGCTCGGCGGCCTGCCCGCCGAGGTGCTGGTCTCGGACGACCAGTTCAAGCCGGACGTCGCCAAGCAGCTGTTCGAGAAGAACGTCAAGCGCGACAAGGTCGACTTCATGACCGGTGTGGTGTTCTCGAACATCATGCTGGCCGCCGTACCCGAGGCCTTCGACGCGAAGACCTTCTACATCTCGCCGAACGCCGCCCCGTCGCCGCTCGCCGGCAAGGACTGCAACCCGTACTTCTTCGCGGTGTCCTGGCCGAACGACGCGTACCACGAGGCGGCCGGCCAGCACGCGACGCAGAAGGGCTTCAAGCGCGTCTACCTGATCGCGCCGAACTACCAGGCCGGCAAGGACTCGCTCGCCGGCTTCAAGCGCTACTTCAAGGGCCAGGTGGCCGGCGAGGTCTACACCAAGCTCGGCCAGCTCGACTACTCGGCCGAGCTCGCCGAGGTCCGCGCCGCCAAGCCCGACGCGGTCTACACCTTCCTGCCCGGCGGCATGGGCATCAACTTCATCAAGCAGTTCGTCGGCGCCGGCCTGTCGAAGGACATGACCCTGCTGCAGCCGGGCTTCGGCGCGGACCAGGACATCATCCGCGCGGTCGGCGACGCGATGCTCGGTACCTTCGACACCGCGCACTGGGCGCTCGAACTGCCGAACGCGGCCAACAGGAAGTTCGTCGCCGAGTTCGAGAAGGAGTACAAGCGCCTGCCCAGCGTCTACGCCTCGCAGGGCTGGGACGCGGCGATGCTGATCGATGCGGCGGTGCGCGACGTCAAGGGCAGGATCGAGGACAAGGACGCGGTCAGGAAGGCGCTGAAGGCCGCCCGCTTCCAGTCGGTCCGCGGCGACTTCAAGTTCAACACCAACCAGTACCCGATCCAGAGCTACTACCTGCGCGTGGTCGGCAAGGACGGGCAGGGCCGGCTGGTGAACAAGGTGCTCGGCGAGCCGATCTTCAAGAACCACGGCGACGCGTACGTGCAGGACTGCAAGATGCCATCTTGACCGGTCCGACGACGTCCGGCCGGCGCCTCGCGCGTCCGCCCCGGACGGCCGTCCGGACCGCAGGGACACGGCGCGCGGCGGCGCGCGGGGGCATCTCCGCGCGCCGCGCCGTTTCTGCTAGCATCGGCGAGATACTTTAGGTCTAAAGCTTTTCGGTGCCGCTCCGTCGATGTCCGGACTCCTCCTCCTCGAGCAGTCGCTGAACGGCCTGCAGTTCGGGCTCATGCTGTTCCTGCTCGCCGCGGGGCTGACGCTCGTGTTCGGCATCATGGACATGATCAACCTCGCGCACGGCTCGCTGTACATGGTCGGCGCGTTCCTCGCGGCGTGGTTCGTGCAGCTGACCGGCTCGTTCGTCGCCGGCGTGCTGCTCGCGATCCCGGCCACCGCGGTCTTCGGGATGGCGCTCGAAGCCTCGCTTTTGCGCTCGCTCTACGCGCGCGACCACCTGTCGCAGGTGCTCGCCACCTTCGCGCTGATCCTGATCATCAACGAGGGCGTGCGGATGGTCTGGGGCTCGGACCTGCCGCTGTCGGCGCCGGCCGCGCTGTCGGGCCCGGTCGAGCTGCTGCCGGGGCTGTACTACCCGGCCTACCGGCTGCTGATCATCGGCGTGGGCCTCGCGCTCGCGGTGCTGCTCTACGTGCTGGTCACCAAGACGCGGATGGGCGCGCTGGTGCGCGCCGGCGCGTCCAACCGCGAGATGGCGATGGCGATGGGCATCGACATCCGGCGGCTCTTCACCGCGGTGTTCGGCATCGGCGCGGCGCTGTGCGCGGTCGCCGGCGCGATGCTGGGGCCGCTGCTCGCGGTGCAGGTCGGCATGGGGGAGGGCATCCTGATCCTCGCGTTCGTCGTCATCGTGATCGGCGGCATCGGCTCGATCCGCGGCGCGCTGGTCGGCTCGCTGCTGGTGGGCCTCGTCGACACCGCCGGCCGCACGGTGCTGCCGCACCTGTTCCGCGAGTTCCTGCCGCCGCAGTTCGCGAGCGCGGCCGGGCCCGCGGTCGGCTCGATCATGATCTACCTGCTGATGGCGGTCGTGCTGTTCGTCCGGCCGCAGGGGCTGTTCCCCGCCAGGGGGTGACGATGGCCGCCCCGACCGCCGCCTCGTCCACCACGGTGCCGCCTGCGCGCCGCGGCGCCGCGTCCGCCGCCGCGCTCGTCGTGCTCGCCGTCGCCGCGATCGCCTATCCGTTCGTGATGAAGGCGCTCGGCGAGGAGTTCTACGTCAGCGTCGCGAGCCGGATCATGGTCTACGCGATCGCGGCGACCAGCCTGAACCTGATCCTCGGCTACGGCGGCCTGGTGTCCTTCGGCCACGCGGCCTTCCTCGGGATCGGCGCGTACACGGTCGGCATCCTGATCACCGAGGGGGTCGTCAGCGGCTGGATCGGCATCCCCGCCGCGATGCTGCTGGCCGCGCTGGTCGCGATCCCGATCGGCGCGATCTCGCTGCGAACGCGCGGCGTGTACTTCATCATGATCACGCTCGCGTTCGCGCAGATGCTGTTCTACCTGGTCAACAGCATCAAGGCCTACGGCGGCGACGAGGGCCTGAACATCAAGGTGCGGTCGGCGTTCGGCTTCGGGCTGAACCTGAAGGACGACGTCACCTTCTACTTCGTGGTGCTCGCCTGCCTCGCCGGCACGCTGCTCGTCGTGCACCGCGTCATGGGCTCGCGCTTCGGCCGCATCGTGCTCGCGATGCGCGACGACGACATGCGCGCCGAGGCGATCGGCGTGCCGACCTTCCGCTACAAGCTGGTGCTGTTCGTGCTGGGCGCGGCGCTCGGCGGACTGGCCGGTGCGCTGATGGTCAACCAGCAGAACTACGTGAACCCGAACGTGCTGCACTGGACGCAGTCGGGCACGCTGATGGTGATGGTGATCCTCGGCGGCGTCGGCACGCTGTGGGGCGGCGTGCTCGGCGCATTCGCGCTGCTCGTGCTGGAGGAGGTGGTCGCGGCGTACACCGAGCACTGGCAGTTCTATGTCGGCTGGGTGCTGCTCGGCATCGTGCTGTACGCGCCGAAGGGGCTGGTGGGCCTGATCCGGCGCGCGGCCGGGCGCGACGGGGCGTCGCGGTGAGCGCGCCGCTGCTCGAGGTCAGCGTGCTGCGCAAGCGCTTCGGCGGCGTCGTCGCGACCGACGACGTGACGCTCGACGTGCGCGAGGGCGAGATCCACGCGCTGATCGGCCCGAACGGCGCCGGCAAGACCAGCCTGATCGCGCAGCTCTCCGGCAGCCTGATGCCCGACTCGGGCACGATCCGCTTCGCCGGCGACGACGTGACGCGGCTCGTGCAGCACGCGCGCGTCGCGCGCGGCCTCGCACGGTCCTACCAGATCACGCGGCTCTTCCGCAGCTTCTCCGCGCTCGACAACCTCGCGATCGCGGTGCAGGCGCGCGACGGCTCGAGCCTTCGCTTCTGGCGGCCGGTCGCGCGCGAGACGGCGCTCGTCGACGCCGCGCGGGCGCTGCTCGACGAGGTGGGGCTCGCCGCGCGTGCGGACGTGCCGGCGGCCGCGCTGTCGCACGGCGAGCAGCGCGCGCTCGAGGTCGGCCTGGCGCTCGCGACCCGACCGCGCCTGCTGCTGCTCGACGAGCCGATGGCGGGCACCGGTCCCGAGGAGTCGGCGCGGATGGTGGCGCTGATCGAGCGCGTGCGCGCGAAGACCACGGTGCTGCTGGTCGAGCACGACGTCGACGCGGTGTTCCGCCTCGCCGACCGCGTGTCGGTGCTGGTCAACGGCCGCGTGATCGCGTCCGGCGAGCCCGACGCCGTGCGCAACGACCCCGAGGTGATCACCGCCTACCTCGGGGACGAGGTGCACCGATGAGCGCCGCGCCGCTGCTGAAGGTCGAGGGCCTGGAGACCGCCTACGGCGCGAGCCAGGTGCTCTTCGGCGTCGACCTCGAGGTGCGCGCCGGCGAGGTCGTCGGGCTGCTCGGGCGCAACGGCATGGGCAAGACCACGCTGATCCGCTCGGTGATCGGGCTTATCGCGGCGCGGGCCGGCAGCGTCGCGATCGACGGCCGCGAGGTGCGCGGCGCGAGCGCGGACCGGATCGCGCGGATGGGCGTCGCGGTGGTGCCCGAGGGCCGGCAGGTGTTCCCGAACCTGTCGGTCG
Organism: Burkholderiales bacterium; assembly: GCA_020248665.1. Classification (GTDB taxonomy): domain Bacteria; phylum Pseudomonadota; class Gammaproteobacteria; order Burkholderiales; family Burkholderiaceae_E; genus UBA4615. The sequence goes on from JADCHE010000026.1 coordinate 15,438, forward strand.
ACGAGCACCTGACCGCGTTCGCCGCGCGCCGCGGCGGCGAGGCCCGCGGCGAGCCCTGGGACGCGAAGCGCGTCTACGCGCTGTTCCCGCGGCTGGCCGAGCGGCGCGACAACCTCGGCAACCAGCTGTCGGGCGGCGAGCAGCAGATGCTCGCGATCGGCCGCGCGCTGGTCACCAACCCGCGGCTGCTGATCCTCGACGAGGCGACCGAGGGGCTCGCGCCGCTGATCCGCGAGGAGATCTGGCGCTGCCTGCGCCAGCTGCGCGAGGCCGGCCAGACGATCCTCGTCGTCGACAAGTACGTGAACCGGCTGATCGCCATCGCCGACCGGCACGTGATCGTCGAGCGCGGGCGGATCGCGTGGCGCGGGACCTCCGCCGAGCTCGACGCCGACCGCGCGGCCTGGCACCGGTACCTCGGGGTCTGAGCGCGGCGCGTCCGATGCCGATGTTCCCGGGCTTCGACGAGCGTCGCGTGCCGGGCGAGGGCGTCGGGCTGCGAGCGCGCGTCGGCGGCGCCGGTCCGCCGCTGCTGCTGATGCACGGCCACCCGCAGACGAGCGCGATGTGGCACCGCGTCGCGCCGGAGCTCGCGCGCGACTTCACGGTCGTCGCGATCGACCTGCGCGGCTACGGTGCGAGCGACAAGCCGGCCGGCGGCGGCGACCACGCCGCGTACTCGAAGCGCGCGATGGCGCTCGACGCGGTCGGCGCGATGCGCACGCTGGGCTTCGGACGGTTCCGCGTGCTCGCGCACGACCGCGGCGCGCGCGTCGCGCACCGGCTCGCGCTCGACCATCCGGAGCGCGTCGAGCGGATGGTGCTGCTCGACGTCGCCCCGACGCTCGCGATGTACGAGCGGACCTCGATGGCGTTCGCGACCGCGTACTTCCACTGGTTCTTCCACATCCAGCCCGAGCCGCTGCCCGAGCGCCTGATCGGCGCCGATCCGCGCTTCTACCTGCGCGCGCTGATGGGCGGCCGCCACGCGGGGCTCGCGCCGTTCGCGCCCGAGGCGATGGACGAGTACCTGCGCGCGATCGACGACCCGGCGACGGTGCGCGCGATCTGCGAGGACTACCGTGCCTCGGCGACGATCGACCTCGACCACGACCGCGCGGACCGCGACGCGGACCGCCGCGTGGCCTGCCCGCTGCTCGTCCTGTGGGGCCGGCACGGCACGATCGAGCGCTGCTTCGAGCCGCTCGCCGAGTGGCGGCGCGTGGCCGGCGACGTCGGCGGGCAGGCGCTGGACTGCGGCCACTACGTCGCCGAGGAGGCGCCCGCGGACCTGCTCGCCGCCGCGCTGCCGTTCCTGCGGGCCGCACCCGGCTGAGCGGCGTCCCGCGGCGGCCGGCCCGTCCGCGACCGCCTCAGCGGGTCGCGGTCGCCTCGAGCCGGCCCGCGGCGACCTCGTCGATCCCGTCGTTCGCCGCGTCCGCGGCGACGATCGCCTCGACCAGCGCGTCGGCCACCGCGGGCAGCGAGCGCCCGGACAGGCGGACGACGCCGAACTCCTGAGTCGGCGACGCCCCCTCGACCCGGAGCGGCACCAGGTGCCCCGCGTCGAGGTCCGTCGCGACCATCTCGGGTGTCGCCACGAGCACCAGGTCCGTCTCGCGGGCGACCGCCCGCATCATGCTGACCGACTCGCAGGCGAACGCGAAGATCGCACCGGCGTCCTCGCCGCCGCGCGCGCGCAGGATCCGGTCGACGAGCACCGGCGGCAGCCGGGTCGGCCCGACCATCGGGGCGCGCAGGGCCTCGTCGACCGGGATCGGGCCGGACGCCGCCAGCGGGTGTCCCGGACGGACGTAGAAGCAACCCGTCCGGGTGCGCAGCGGCACGATCGTCAGCCCGTCGCGGTCGGCGCCGACCGGCATGCTCCCCGCGAACAGGTCGATCTCGCCGATCCGCAGCAGCCCCAGCAGGTCGGTGCCGCTGTCGTTGACGACCCGCAGCGCGACGCCCGGATGCCGGGCGACGAACGACGCGAGCGCTCGCTCCACCGAGATCGCGGACACGACCGTGCCGGCGCCCAGCACCAGGCTGCCCGATGCCGCGCCGCGCATCAGCGCGACCTCCCGGTCGAGCGCCGCGGCGCCGTCGAGCACCTCCTGCGCGTGCGCGAGGAAGAGCCGCCCCATGTCGGTCGGCACGACGCGCGACTTGCCGCGGTCGAACAGCAGCACGCCGACGCGCCGCTCGAGCATCTGGATGCTGCGCGACAGCGCCGGCTGCGTCAGGTGCAGCGCGCGCGCCGCGCGGGCGAAGCTGCCCTCCTCGGCGAGGGCGCGCGCGTGACGCAGCTGTCGCAGGTCGAAGTCCATGCACGGAGCGTATCAAGGACATGACCGGAATCCATTGGACCCGTCGGGACGACCTCCAGACAATCGGCGACGCGACACCGGGCCCGCCTCGCGAGGCCCGGGCACCCGTGCATCCAGCAGGAGGCCCCATGCGTTCCCTTCGATCCCTCGTCGCGTCGATCGCGACGGTTGCCGCCGCGGCGATCCTGTCCTCGGCGGCGCCGTCCGCCGAGGCCCAGTCGACCACCCCCGCCCGCAAGCCCAACATCGTGGTGATCTGGGGCGACGACATCGGCCAGTTCAACATCAGCGCCTACAACCACGGGATGATGGGCTACCGCACGCCCAACATCGACCGGATCGGCCGCGAGGGCGCGATGTTCACCGACTGGTACGGCCAGCAAAGCTGCACCGCCGGCCGCGCCGCGTTCGTCACCGGGCAGTCGCCGATCCGCACCGGCCTCACCAAGGTGGGCCTGCCGGGCACGCCCGAGGGGATGAAGAAGGAGGACCCGACGATCGCGACGCTGCTGCGCGCGCGGGGCTACCTGACCGGGCAGTTCGGCAAGAACCACCTCGGCGACCGCGACGACATGCTGCCGACGGCGCACGGCTTCGACGAGTTCTTCGGCAACCTGTACCACCTGAACGCCGAGGAGGAGCCGGAGAACCCCGACTACCCGAAGGACCCGGCGTTCAAGAAGCAGTTCGGGCCGCGCGGCGTGATCCACAGCTTCGCCGACGGGCGGATCACCGACACCGGGCCGCTGACGCGCAAGCGGATGGAGACCATCGACGAAGAGGTCACCGTCAAGGCGCTCGACTTCATGGAGCGCGCGAAGAAGGCCGACAAGCCGTTCTTCCTGTGGTGGAACTCGACGCGAATGCACGTCTTCACCCACCTGAAGGACGGCTCGAAGGGCAAGACCGGCCTGGGCATCTACGCCGACGGCATGGTCGAGCACGACGGGCACGTCGGGCAGGTGCTCGCGAAGCTCAAGGAGCTCGGGCTCGACGAGAACACCATCGTGATGTACTCGACCGACAACGGGGCCGAGACCTTCACCTGGCCCGACGGCGGCACGACGATGTTCCGCGGCGAGAAGAACACCCAGTGGGAGGGCGGCTACCGGGTGCCCACGCTGATCCGCTGGCCGGGCGTCATCAAGCCCGGCACGGTGATCAACGACATCGGCGCGCACGAGGACATGCTGCCGACGCTGCTCGCGGCGGCGGGCGACCGCACCGTGGTCGAGGACCTGAAGAAGGGCCGGCGCGTCGGCGGGATGAACTACAAGGTGCACCTGGACGGCTACGACCTCGGTCCGGCGCTGCGGGGCGAGGCCGCCTGGCCGCGGCGCGAGTTCATCTACTGGACCGACGACGGCAGCGTCGCGGCGCTGCGCTACGACAACTGGAAGGTCACGTTCCTGAAGCAGGAATCCGAAGGGCTGAAGGTCTGGCAGCAGCCCTTCACGGCGCTGCGCGCGCCCTCGATCACCAACCTGCGGATGGATCCGTTCGAGCGGGCCGAGGCCGAGCACGCGATGGGCTACCAGCGCTGGTACATGGAGCGGATGTTCGTGATCGCGCCGGCCGGCGCCTACGTCGGCCGCTGGCTGCAGAGCTTCCGCGAGTTCCCGCCGCGGCAGAAGCCGGGCAGCTTCAACCTCGACCGCGTGATGGAGGCGGTCACGCGGCCGCAGAAGAACTGATGCACGCGCGGCCGGGCGCCGCGCGCGCGGGCTGCGCGCGGACGGCCGACGCGCTGGCCCCGGGTGTTTCGCCGGCGCGCCGCGCGCTGCTCGCGCTCGCCGCGGCCGCGCCCTTCGGCGCGGCGTCTGCGCAGCCCGCCTCGGGCGATCCGCTGCCGTCGTGGCACGACGGGTCCGCGAAGGCCCGGATCCTCGCGTTCGTCGAGGCGGTGTCGAAGCAGGACGGCCCCGACTTCGTGCCGCCCGCGGAACGCGTCGCGGTGTTCGACAACGACGGCACGCTGTGGGCCGAGCAGCCGGTCTACGTGCAGGCGTTCTTCGTCGCGGACCGTGTCCGTGCGATGGCCGCCACCCGCCCGGAGTGGAGGACGAAGGAGCCGTACGCCTCGCTGCTGCGCGGCGACCTGCGTGCGCTCGCCGCCGGCGGCGAGAAGGGGCTCGCGCAGCTGGTGATGGCCACCCACGCGGGGATGAGCGCCGAGCGCTTCGCGGGCCTGGTCGAGGACTGGATCGCGACCGCGCGCCACCCGAAGACCGGGCGCCCGTTCACCGAGATGGTCTACGCGCCGATGCTCGAGCTGATCGCCCACCTCCACGCGAGCGGCTTCGGGTGCTGGATCGTCTCCGGCGGCGGCATCGAGTTCATGCGGCCGTGGACCGAGCGCGTCTACGGCATCCCGCCCGAGCGCGTGATCGGCAGCAGCGTGAAGACGCGCTTCGAGCTGCGCGACGGCGTACCGACGCCGATGCGCCTGCCGGAGATCGACTTCATCGACGACAAGGCCGGCAAGCCGGTCGGCATCCACCGGCACGTCGGCCGGCGGCCGATCGCGGCCTTCGGCAACTCGGACGGCGACCTGCAGATGCTGCAGTGGACGGCGGCCGGACTCGGCGCGCGGCTCGCGGCGATCGTCCGGTACACCGACGCCGAGCGCGAGTGGGCGTACGACCGCACCTCGAAGGTGGGGCGGCTCGACCGCGCGCTCGACGAGGCGGACGCCCGCGGCTGGACCGTGGTCGACATTCGGCGCGACTGGCGCCGCGTGTTCCCGTTCGAGCCGCGCTGAGGCGCCGCGGACGGCGTCCGGGCCCGGTAGCGTGCGGTCAGGCGGGTCGGACCCGCCCCTCCGCGGACAGCGACGCCACGGCACCGTCGCGCCAGATGACCGGGAACGCGTCGGAGTCCATCGGTCCTCCCGACGCCGGTCCGCCTTCCGGGGGAGGCGGCGGCGACATGAATCCCTCGCGCAGCACGAAGCGCGCGTCGTCGCCGGTGAAGCGCGCGGCGAACGCGCGCCGGCGACCCGCGTGCTCGTTGCCGGGCGCCCCGTGAAGCGTCAGGCCGTGGAACGCGATGCAGTCGCCCGGGCGCAGGTCGTAGGCGACCAGCTCGTGCTCTCGCCGCAGCGTCTCCTCGTCGGGCACCGCCTCGTAGTCGGGGGCGGTGTTGGCGTGGTCCTGCGAGTCGGCGAAGCGCTTGGGCGCGTACCACTTCCCCCAGCGGTGCGAGCCCGCGACGTACTGCGGGCAGCTCGAGCTCGGCACCGGGTCGAGCGGGATCCAGAAGCTGACGATCTGCACGCCGTCGACCGGGTAGTACGGCTGGTCGTGGTGCCAGGGTGTCTTCTCGCGCGTGCCCGGCTCCTTGACCAGGACGTGCTCGTGGTACAGGTTCACCTTGCGGCTGCCCATCAGCGTGGCCGCGATCGCGGCCAGGCCCGACTCGACGAAGAACGCACGGTACTCGGGGATCCGCTGCCAGTTGCAGTAGTCGCCGAAGAACTTGCCGGGCTGGCCTTCGGGCGTGTAGAGCTTCGCGTACGGCCCGGGGCGGGCCATGTTCTCCTCGACGCCGGCGCGAAGCCGCTCGATCCATTCGGGCGCGATCACCTGTTCGAGGTGCGCGACGCCGTCGCGCCGGTACTGCTCGATGAATTCCGTGTCCAGCGGCATGGGCGTCTCCCCCGGGTTGCGTCGTGTCCGGCCGGCGGGGCACGCCGGCAGCGCCGCAGCCTAGCAAGCGGGACGGGGCCGCGCAACGCGAGCCCACGCTCCGGCGGATCCCGGCTCAGCGGACCGCGCGCGCCCGGCCCGCCAGCCCGGCGGCCGTCGCACGCAGCGCGGCGGCGAGCGCGGCCGCCGCCTCGGTGGTCCGCGCGCGCCGCCGCCGCGTGATGCCGACCGCGCGGGCCCACTGCTGCGCGGCCACCGCGATCGGCCGCAGCAGCCCGGCGCGCTCCTCCCAGTGGATCATCTCGCGCGGCAGGAAGCTCAGGTGCCGGCCCTGGAGCACGACGGTCTTCATCAGCACCGCGGAGGTCGTCTCGATCTCGGCATCGATCGGCCGCAGGCCCGCCTGCAGGAACAGCTCGTCGAGCGCGCGCCGCTCGAGCTCGTGGCGGCGCGCGAGCACCCAGCGCTGGCCGGCGAGCTCGGCGGGCTTCACGCTGCGGCGCGCGGCGAGCGGATGGTCGGCGTGCGCGACGACGACCGCGGAGTCGGTGTGCAGCGTCTCGTGCTGCAGCTCCGGATCGGACGCGGTACGCGGCACCGAGGACAGCGCGAAGTCGACCTCGCCGCGACGGACCATCGGCATCAGCGCCTCGTTGAGCCCGTACAGCACGGTCACTCGCAGGCCCGGGTCGCGCGCGTGCAGGGCCTCGAGCGCGAGCGGCAGCAGCCGCGTCGCCTCCGACGGCCCGCAGCCGACCACGACCCGGCCGCGCCGCGCGCCGCGGATCGCGTCGACCTCCTCGGCCGCGGCGCGCAGCTCGGTCTCGATCGCGCGGCCGCGGGCGATCAGCGCCTCGCCGTACTCGGTGGGGGTCGCGCCGAAGCGGCCCCGCTCGAGCACCGGGACGCCGAGCGCGCGCTCGAGCTCGCGGATCGACTTGGACAGCGCCGGCTGCGTGAGCCCCAGCTCGGCGGCGGCCGCGGTCAGGCTGCCGCAGCGCGCGGCGGCCGCGAGGTGCGCGATGCGGCGGGGATCGAGCTCGACGGTCATGCCCATTCATAACCGATGGTGATGGAATCGGCAAGGCAGCTCATGCACCGGCGACTTGACCGCTCGTTAAGATCGCCGGCACGCCGCCGGTCCCGTGCCGCCGCCGTCCTCCGCAGAACGTCCGAAGGAGACCTCCGTCATGAACCCGTCCGCGCTCGTCGAACCCGACCGCGTCCATCGCAGCGTCTACACCGACCCCGCCATCTTCGAGCTCGAGATGACGCACATCTGGGAGAAGACCTGGGTCTACTGCGGCCACGAGTCGCAGGTGCCGAACGTCGGCGACTACTGGACGCTGCAGATCGGCCGCCAGCCGATGGTGATGGTCCGCGACCAGGACCGCTCGGTGCGCGTGCTCTACAACCGCTGCCCGCACCGCGGCGTCGAGCTCTGCGGCAACCAGAAGGGCAACACCGGGCGCGCGTTCGTCTGCTCGTACCACGCGTGGACCTTCCACCTCGACGGCCGCGTGCGCGCGATCCCGCTGATGAAGGGCTACGACGGCACGCGGCTCACGCCCGACAACCCCGACTGCAGCATGAAGGCGGCCGCACGGGTCGACAGCTACCGGGGCTTCGTGTTCGCGAGCCTTTCGGCCGAAGGGCCCTCGCTCGCCGAGTTCCTCGGCGACGCGAAGGTCGCGTTCGACGACATGTGCGACCGCTCGCCGGTCGGCGAGGTCGAGGTGGTGCCGATCTGCCACCGCGTGGTCCAGCACTCGAACTGGAAGTTCTTCATGGAGAACCAGCTCGACGCGCTGCATCCGTCGGTCACGCACCAGAGCACAGGCGTGCCGGCGCGCCGCGTCGAGAACCGCATCAAGGCCGAGCAGGGCAAGGCGCCGCTGTTCTTCCACTACCTGTCCACCTTCGCGTCGAGCTTCGACCAGTGGGACTCGGTGCAGACGGTCAACTTCCCGAACGGGCACGGCATCCTGAAGGGCTACATGGGCCTGCGCCCGACCGACCCCGACACGCTCGAGCACGAGGCGCTGCTGAAGAAGGCCTACGGCGAGGAGAAGGCCGAGGAGTACCTGTCGCGCAGCATCCACCACGTGCTGATCTACCCGTACCTGTCGGTGCAGTCGCCGCTGCAGCAGCTGCGCTGCCTGCGGCCGACGGCGGCGAACCGCACGCTGTCGGAGATCTGGCACTTCCGGCTGAAGGGCGTGCCGGAGGCGATCTACCGACGCTCGCTCTGGTACTACAACCTCGTCAACTCGCCGGCGACGATGATCAACGCCGACGACCTCGAGAACTGGATCAAGGGGCAGTGGGGCCTGGAGGCGAGCAAGGCCGGCGACTGGGTCAGCTTCCACCGCAACTTCGGCGGCGACACCGAGAAGGACGGCGTCATCTACTCGAACAACGGCACGTCCGAGGCGGTGATGCGCAGCCAGTTCCGCGCATGGGCCGAGTACATGAAGCCCGCGGCGGCCCAGACCGTCCGCGCCGCCTGAACCGCACCCCGGGGAGCACACGATGAGCACGAACCAGGTGGGCAAGGCCCTCGGCACCGGCGTGGTGATCGAGGCGGTGGAGTCGATGACCGGCGCCGAGTCGATCGCGCCGGACCACATGGGACGCGGCACGCGCCCGTCGACGCAGTACGTGCCCGACGTCGCGCGCGCCTCGCACGCGCTGCAGCGCGAGGTCGAGACCTTCCTGTACCGGCAGGCCGCGCTGCTCGACGCGAAGCGCTGGCAGGAGTGGATCGAGCTCTTCGCCGAGGACGGCGTCTACTGGATGCCGGTGACGCCCGAGCAGACCGACTGGCTCGGCGAGCCGTCGATCTTCGCCGAGGACCGGCTGCTGATGGAGGTGCGGATGGGCCGGCTGACGCACCCGAACGCGTGGTCGCAGGCCGCGGCGTGGGGCACGAACCACCTCGTCGGCAACGTCGTGATCGAGGCGGTCGAGGGCGACACCGTGCGCACGTACTCGCGCTTCCAGATGATGGAGCTGCGCCGCGACGCGGTGCGCCACTTCGGCGGCAGCTACCGGCACACCCTCAGGCGCGTGCCCGGCGGCGGCTTCCGGATCGCGCTGCAGCGCGTGGACATGATGAACGGGCAGGCCGCCTACGACTACGTGCTGCAGGCCTGGACGTGAGCAGGATGCTCACGTGCCCAGCTGCGCGCCCACCACCTCGAGCACCCGCCTGACGTCGAGCGGCTTGGTCAGGTAGGCGGCGAACCCCGCGGCCGCGCCGCGGGCGATGTCCTCCGGCATCGCGTTCGCGCTGACCGCGACGATCGGCGCGTCGACGTCGGCGAGGCGCATCGCCTCGAGCAGCCGGTAGCCGTCGATGTACGGCAGCTGGATGTCGAGCAGCACCAGCTCGGGCCGCCACTCGCGCGCCCGGTCGACCGCGGTCCGGGGGTCGCCGACGACCTCGAGCTCGACGTCGGGACGCATCCGCAGCAGGTGCCGCATCAGCCGCTGGTTCGATACGTTGTCCTCGACATAGAGCACGCGGCGGCACGGACGGTCGTCGGCGCAGGGCGCGCCGTGCTCCGGCGGCGGCGCGAGGCCTTCGTCGGGCCGCGCGTCCTGCGGCGCGTCGGCGAGCGGCAGCCGGACCCAGAACGTGCTCCCCTCGCCGGGCACGCTTTCGACGCCGATGCGGCCGCCCATCAGTTCGACCAGCCGCTTGCTGACCGCGAGCCCGATGCCGGTGCCCGGGATCGAGCCGCGCTTGGCGTCGAGCCGCTCGAACGGCCGGAACAGCCGGGCGACCTGGTCGATCGCGAGGCCGGGGCCGCCGTCCGCGACGCGCAGCTCGAGCCCGCAGGGCTCGACGCTTCGCGAGGACACCACCACCGGGCCGCCGGGGCGGTTGTACTTGACCGCGTTCGACAGCAGGTTGAGCAGCACCTGCCGCAGCCGCATCCGGTCGGCGAGCACCGGCGGTGCGAACGGCTCGACCCGGTTGTCGACGGTGATCCTCGCGCGCAGCGCGTCGGGGCGCACCAGCGCCAGGCACTCGTCGACGAGCGCCGCCGGCGCGATCGGCTCGATGCGCAACCGCACGCCGCCCGACTCGACGGTCGCGAGGTCGAGCACCTCGTCGATCAGCGCGAGCAGGTGGCGACCCGCGCTCAGGATCTCGCCGACCGTCTCGGACTGGCCGGTCGGCAGCGTCGCCATGCCGAGCAGCTGGCTGAAGCCGAGGATCGCGTTCAGCGGCGTGCGCAGCTCGTGACTCATCCGGGACAGGAACTCGGTCTTGGCCGCGCTCGCCTGCTCGGCGCGCGCCGTCGCCGCCGCGAGCTCCGCGGTCCGCTCGGCGACCCGCGCCTCGAGCGCCGCGTTGAGCTCGTGCAGCTGCTGTTCCTGCAGCTTGCGCGAGGTCACGTCCTGCAGCATGCCGATCATCGACAGCGGCGAGCGGTCGGGGGCGCGCGACGCGACGTGGACGCGCTCCTGCAGCCAGATCCATCCGCCGTTCGCGTGTCGCACCCGGAACTCGTCGTCGAGGCTGTCGACGCGCCCTTCCACGAGATCGCGCAAGCCCGCCTTGCGTCCGGGCCGGTCGTCGGGGTGCACCCACTCGCGGACCATCTCGATCATCGGCGTTTCCGCCGCGGCCGGATCCGCGCCGACCAGCGCCGGGAACTGCGGGTTGACCCGCAGTCGATTGGTGCGCCCGTTCCACTCCCAGATGCCGGTGCGCGTGCCGGTGAGCACCGCATCCAGGCGCTGCTCGTTGCGCCTGGCCTCGGTGATGTCGACGCCGAACGCGAAGTACACGTGGCGCTCGGGGTTCAGCGGGTCGCGCTGCGCCCGGTACGACATCCAGAAGGTGCGCGGCTCGCCACTCACGTCGATCATGTGGCGCGAGTGGTCGACCTGCTCGCCGGCGCGCAGGCGCTGCATCAGACCCCGCATCGCGCGTTCGGTCTCCGGCCCGCGGAGTTCCGCGACCGTGCGGCCGGCCACCTGATCGCGCGCGAGGCCGCGGTCGGCCGCGAACGGCTCGTTCGCGTACAGGTACCGCATGCCGTCGTCGACGCAGGCGACCCAGCCGGGGAACAGGTCGAGCGTCGTGCCGAGCATCCTCGCGTACTCGGCCCGCGCCGCCTGCTGGCGCGCCCGCTCGGTGATGTCGGTCGCGAACAGCGCGCCGAGCGGCTCGCCGTCGATCTCGATCAGGATCGCCCGGATCTCCTTGCGGATCCGGCGGCCGTCTCGGGCGAGGTGCTCGACCTCGAGGTCCACCGCGGGCTCGCCGCGCCGGAAGGCCCTCATCGCGGTGTCGAACGCGGCCTCGACGCCTACGACGCCTGCCGCGTCGATCTCGGTGGCCGGCCGGCCGATCAGCGCGTCGGTCGGGTAGCCGAGGCTGGCGGCACCGGCGGCGTTCACGTAGCGGACCCGGGCGTCCGGGCCGACGATCCAGACTTCCTGCGGCGAGCGCTCGATGATCTCCTGGAACTGCCGCAGACCGGAGCGGCTGCGCGCGAGAGACCGTTCCGTCTCGCGGCGCGGTGTCGCATCGACCGCGACCGCGACGACGTCGGCCTCGTCGCCGGCGCCTTCCGCGAGGCCCGCCAGGGTCCACTGCACGACCCGGGTGCCGCCGTCGCGCGCCGGCAGGTCGACCTTCGGGCCGTCGACCCGGTTCGGTCCGCCGCGCTCGCGCACGAGCGCCACCGCCCGCGCGGCGGCGCGGCCCGACTGCGGATCGGGGAACACGGCGTCGAGGGGCGTGTCCAGCAGCGTCGAGGCGGGCCGGTCGAGCAGCCGCTCGCAGTCGCCGTCGACGTGCACGATGCGGCCGCGGGCATCGATGGTGAGGATCGCCATGCCCGCGGCCTTCACGATCGACCGCAGTCGATCTGCAGCCTGTGGCACGCCGTGCGCACCCGCTCCGCCGCGGGCGCCCCGTGCGTCGTGCCAGGCCGCCTCGTCCGGCGGGCGGGGGCGTTCGGGTGCCGGATCCGAGGTCGTCATCGCAGTCCCCGGGGCGTCGGGCGTGTCGGGCCGCCCCCCGTCGCCCGGGCAGACGCTAGCACGCCTTGCGCGTCGCCCGGCGGGTCGGGGCCGCCGCGCATCGGCTCCCTCGTCGTCAGGCCAGCGTCGCGAGCAGCTCCGCCAGGGCGTCCGGCATGTCGACCATCACGTCGTGGCTGCACGGCAGCTTCGTGACGGTCCATCCCGGCTGTCCATCGTGGAGCGACGCGAAATGGCGGAAAGGGCTCGGGTCCCAGCCGTCGGCGAGCACGTAGACGCGCCGTTTCACCGTGTCGTTGCCGCCTCCCGACAACAGCAGCGGCATCTCGAAGGTCGCCAGCGCCTGCGGCACGCAGCGGCGCTCGACCCACGCGCGGTTCTCGACCTTGATGCCGAACATCTCGGCCGGGATCGGCGCCATCATCCCGGTGTGCCGGTCCTGCGCCGAGCCGCGGAAGCCGCCGATGAACGCCTGCGCGACCTCGGGCGGCAGCGCGGCGTCGAGCAGCCGGATCAGCGAGTCGCCGTGCTTCGGCACGAACGCGTCGAGGTAGACCATCGCCTTCACGCGGTTCGGCAGGCGATCGGCGACGCCGGTGATCACCATGCCGCCGTACGAGTGCCCGCAGAGGATCACGTCGTCGAGCTCCTCCGCCTCGATCGCGCCGACCACGTCGCGCACGTGCGTCTCCAGCGTGATCGATTCGCTCGCCTGGTGCGCGCGCTCGCCGACGCCGGTGTGCGTCGGCGTGATCACCGTGTGGCCCTGCATCCGCAGCAGCCGCGCGGTGTCTCGATAGCACCAGCCGCCGTGCCAGGCGCCGTGCACCAGAACGAAGTTCGCCATCGTCGTCTCCTCGTGTGGATGGTCTCGCGCGCCCGCGGACGAACCCGGGCGCGGCCCGTGCATCGTGCGACGCCGAGTGGCCGCGGGTCAACCGTGCGTTGCGCGATTCAGCGGGCGCGGCGCGGGCGGCGCGCGGCCGACGGGGCGGTCGGGGCGGTCGGGGCGGTCGAGGAGGGCGAGGAGGGCGAGGAGGGCGAGGCGGGCGGGGCGGCGCGGCGTGCGTGCGCGCCGTCGAGCAGCGCACCGAGTTCCGCCGCGACCTGCCGCATCGGCTCGATCGAGCGCTGCGCGCGGCACAGGCCCACCGCTCCCTCGAGCGCCGCGATCGACAGCCGCGCGAGCGGCACCGCGCGCGAAGCCTCGACGCCGCCCTCCCGGTACACCGCGGCGAGCGCGTCGGTCCACGCGCCGAAGGCTTCGGCGCAGGCCTCCCGGGTCAGCGGCGTCTCGGGCCCGAGCCCCATCGCCGCGCCGACGACCGGGCAGCCCTCGTCGAAGCCCGAACGCTGCAGCCACTCCGACAGCTGCGAGGCGATCACCCCGATCGCCTCGCGCCCGCCGGGCGCAACGGACCCGCGCGGCGCGAGCGCGCGCGTCACGCCGACGCCGACGAGCCGAACCGCGGCCGCGCCGATCGCGTCCTTGCCCTCGGGGAAGTGGTGGTACAGGGAGCCGCGCGGCGCGCCGCTCTCGGCGACCACGTCGTTCAGCGCGGCGCCGTGGTAGCCACGCCGCCGCAGCGCGCCGGCCATCGCGATCGCGATCGCGCGGGCCGGGCTGTCGGGGTGGTCCGGGGCGGTGCGGGGACGGGGCATGGGCACGGATGCTAGCGCCGGACGGCCATTGACGGGAGCGGGGTCGACGGAGTTATTATCTAGATCGGTCTACTTACACAGGACGGCGACATGGACACGCCCCCGCCCATCGAACGCGACGTGGCACCCGCCGACGGCCACGCGATCGCCGCCCGCTTCTGGCTGCCGAAGTGCCCTCCACGCGCTGCGGTGCTGGTCGCCCCGGCAATGGGCACGCCCCAGTCGTACTACGCCGACTTCGCCGCGTGGCTCGCCGCGCAGGGCTTCGCCGTCGCGACCTTCGACTACCGCGGCACGGGCCGCTCGCTGCGCGGCCGGCCGGGCGCGGTGCGGGCCGACATCCTCGACTGGGCGCGCCTCGACTGCGCGGCGATGGTCGATGCGACTGCGGCGCTCGCGCCGGGCGCGCCGCTGCACTGGATCGGCCACAGCCTCGGCGGGCAGATCGTCCCGTTCGTGCCGAACCATGACCGCGTCGACCGAATCGTCACCATCGCGGCGGGCAGCGGCTACTGGCGCGACAACGTGCCCGCGCTGCGGCGCAAGGTATGGCTGCTCTGGTGGGTGGCCGCGCCGCTGCTGACGCCGGTGTTCGGCTACTTCCCCGGGCGCCGGCTGCGGATGGTGGGCGACCTGCCGGCGGGCGTGATCCGCCAGTGGCGGCGCTGGTGCCTGTCGCCCGACTACGTGGTCGGCGTCGAGGGCGCGGCGAGCGAGCGCTTCGCGGCCGTGCGCGCGCCGATCGTGTCGCTGTCCTTCGTCGACGACGAGATGATGTCGGCGCGCAGCATCGCGTCGCTGCACCGGTGGTACGTGAACGCGCCGCGACGCGACGAGCGGATCGCGCCCTCGGACGTCGGCCTGCGTCGCATCGGGCACTTCGGCTTCTTCCGCGCGGCGCACGCCCGCGCGCTGTGGCACGACCGGCTGCTGCCCGCGCTCGCGTGATCCGCGGCGCGGTGTCGCGCGGCCCACATCGTGGATTCCACCGATGCGGCCTTCGCGCAGTCGCGCGCCGCGCGCCGCGCGCGACCCCCGCCGGACGGCACGATCGACCGACCGGCGGCGACGAAGCGCGCGAGGCGCTCGCCTACCATGCATGCTGGCCGATCCGGCGTGCTCGGACCGGTGCCTCCGAACCGCCCCGCGCGACGCCCGCACATGCCGCTGCAACTCGACTTCTTCGAACCCGCCCGCGCCGACGGGAACCCGGACCGGATGATCCGCCTGCGTGGCTTCCTCGAGCGCGTGCTGCGGCTCGCCGAGCGCCAGGTGCTGCCGCTGCTGCCGCTGCGCGATCGCATCGTCGTCGCGGCGGGCGTCGACCCGGCGCGCACGATCCGCGAGACCGGCATCGGCGCGCGCGCGTGGGCCACCGACCGCGTCGACGTGTGGATCGATCCGGCGCACCCGTGGGTCGAGGCCGCCGGCGAGGAGGAGCTGCTCGCGATGCTCGCGCACGAGTTGCACCACTGCGCGCGCTGGACGCGACCGGGCTACGGTACGACGCTCGGCGAGGCGCTCGTGAGCGAGGGACTCGCCTGCGTGTTCGAGACCGGGTTTCGCGGTGGTGTCCCGCCGTTCTGGGCGCGCGCGCTCGACGCGACCGCGCTGCGCGACGTAGAGGCCAAGGCGCGGCCGCACTACGATGACCGCCGCTACGACCACCGGGAGTGGTTCATCGGCGCGCCCGAGCGCGGGCTGCCCCGGCACACCGGCTACTCGCTCGGCTTCGAGCTGGTGGCGCGGCACGTGCATGCCACCGGCCGCACCGCGGCCCAGCTGGTCGGCGTGCCCGCGGCGGCGTTCCTCGAGCGCGTCGCCACCGCCGAACGGAGCCTCGCGCCGGAGCTGTGAGGCGGCGCGCCGGCTTGCGCTAGGTCAACAGGCGCAGGTCGCCGTCGGCGCACACTTGCCTCAGCCGCGACCGCGTCGTGGCCGGGGAGGAGTCATGAGACAGTCCGGTGCACGCGCCGCCAGAGGATCCCGCCGATGAACGCGCGGCTCCATTCGTGCGAGGCGGCGTCCGGGGTCGCCGAGGCCGTCGGTCTCGCCGACGCGCCCATGCCGTGGCGCGACCCGCGGGGCCCGGTCTTCGAGCGCCGCGCGCCCGGACCGCAGCAGATCGTCCAGGGCACCTGGACCGTCGTGCTCGCAGGCGGGCGCGGCACGCGGCTCGGGCCGCTGACCGACCGGCGCGCGAAGCCCGCGGTGCCCTTCGGCGGCTCGCTGCGGATCGTCGACTTCGCGCTCGGCAACGCGATCAACTCCGGCCTGCGGCGCATCTCGGTGATGACCCAGTACCGGGCGCAGGGCCTGATCCGGCACGTGTCGCAGGGCTGGCGCGACGCGGCCGCGGGCGCGTTCATCGACGCGGTGCCCGCGCAGCAGAAGACCGGCGAGGGCTGGTACGCGGGCACGGCCGACGCGGTCCACCAGAACCTCGACCTGCTCGAGGAGAGCGGCGCGCGCTGGGTGCTGGTGCTGGCGGGCGACCACGTCTGCCGGCTCGACCTGCGGCCGATGCTGGTCGCACACGCGCGCTCGGGCGCCGGCGTGACCGTCGGCTGCGTCGAGGTGCCGCACGCCGAGGCGTGCGCGTTCGGCGTGATGCGCACGGACGCGTCGCGGCGCGTGCTCGCGTTCGACGAGAAGCCGGCGCGACCCGCGCCGCTGCCCGGGCGTGACGATGCGTCGCTGGTGTCGACGGGCCTCTATGTGTTCGACGCGGCGCTGCTGACCGAGACGCTGCGGCGCGATGCCGCGGACATGCGTTCGACGCACGACTTCGGCCGCGACCTGCTGCCGCGGCTGGTCGCGGCCGGGCTGGTGCGCGCGCACCCGCTCGCCGACGGCGCGATCGACGTCTGCGCGGGCGAGCCGTACTGGCGCGACGTCGGTACGCTCGACGCGTACTGGGCCGCGCACCGCGACCTGCTGCGCCCGGTGCCGCCGCTCGACCTGCACGACACCGCGTGGCCGATCCGTGGCGCGCCGCGCGCGCTGCCGCCCGCGCGCTTCGCGAGCTCGGCCGGCCGCCGCGGCCGCGCGACCGACGCGCTGGTGGCCGCCGGCTGCGTGATCGACGGCGCGTCGGTGCGCCGCTCGGTGCTGTCGACCGAGGTGCGCGTCGGTGCGCGCAGCGTCGTCGAGGACGCCGTCGTGATGCCGGGCGCGGTCGTCGGTCGCGACGTGGTGCTGCGCCGCGCGATCGTCGACGAGGGCTGCGTGCTGCCCGACGGGCTGCGGATCGGCGTCGACCCTGGGCACGACCGCGAGCGCTTCCATGTCTCGGATGGCGGCGTGGTCGTGGTCACTGGGGCACGTCTGGCGGCATTGCGCGATCCGCGGGGCGTGGCGAGCCCGTCGGTGCGGGACGCCGCCGAGCCCCAGCCCGCCTGAGGATCCGGCCGCCGCGCCGGCCGAGGTCGCCGGGGGAACCGGAACGCGCGGCCGGCGGGGTGGCGGCGGTCGTCGTATGCTCGGCGGTGCGGCTGCGCCGCGGCCCCGACGCCTCCCGATGAAGCAGACCGAACTCTCCCGCGCCCAGTCCGCCGCGATCCTCGGCGGCGCGGCCGTCATGCTCAGCCTCGCGATGGGCATGCGCCAGAGCTTCGGCCTGCTGCAGCCGCACGTCGTGCGCGACCTCGGCATCACTGCGGCCGACTTCTCGCTCGCACTCGCGATCCAGAACATCGTCTGGGGCGTCACGCAGCCGTTCGTGGGGCTGCTGGTCGATCGGATCGGCGCGCGGCCGGTCGCGGTCGCCGGCGTGATCGTCTACGCGCTCGGGCTGGTCGCGATGTCGCTCGCGCAGTCGGCGCTGGTGCTGACGCTCGGTGCGGGCATCCTGATCGGGCTCGCGCTGTCGTGCACCGCCTCGAACCTCGCGATGAACGTCACCGCGCGCACCGTGCCGGCCGCGCGCCGCTCGGTCGCGATGGGCGCGGTATCGGCGGCCGGCTCGCTCGGCCTCGCGATCGCCTCGCCGCTCGCGCAGGCGATGATCGCGCGCGGCGGCTGGCAGCTCGCGCTGGTCGCCTTCCTCGGGCTCGCCGCGGTGATGCTGCCCGCGGCGCTGATGGCGGGGCGCGCCGACCGAATCGAGCGCGACGACGCGGGCGCGTCGGAGCAGTCGATCGGCGCGGCGCTGCGCGAGGCCGCCGCGCACGGCGGCTACGTGACGATGGCGCTCGCGTTCTTCGTCTGCGGGCTGCAGCTGGTGTTCCTCACCACGCACCTGCCGAACTACCTCGACCTGTGCGGCATCGACCCGTCGGTGACCGCGAGCGCGCTCGCGCTGATCGGCCTGTTCAACGTCGCGGGCTCGTACCTGTTCGGCTGGCTCGGCCAGCGCTGGCCGAAGCACCTGCTGCTCGGCGGCATCTACCTGCTGCGCTCGGCGATCATCGCGGCCTACTTCGTCGCGCCGCCCTCGCCCGCGGGCACGCTGGTCTTCGCCGCGGCGATGGGCACCCTTTGGCTCGGCGTGGTGCCGCTGGTCAACGGCCTCGTGGTCCACCTGTTCGGCCTCAAGTGGATGGCCACGCTCACCGGCATCGCCTTCTTCAGCCACCAGGTCGGCTCGTTCCTCGGCGCCTGGGGCGGCGGCGTGATCTACGCGTCGCTCGGCTCGTACGAGTGGGCGTGGAAGGGCGCGGTCGCGATCGGGGTGGTCGCCGGCCTGGCGCAGATGATGATGAACGTACGGCCGTCGCCGCGGATCGCCGGCGCGGCCGGGGTCGCCCGGGCGTGAGCGGGCCGGCGCCGCGAAGGCATGCGGCGCTGCCGGCGCTGCTGTGGGCCAACGTGGTCGCCGGCGCGGGCACCTTCATGCCCGCGGCGCTGCTCGTGCCGATCGCGAACGACCTCGGCGCGAGCATCGCCGCCACCGGCCAGGCGCTGACCGTGTTCGCGATCGCGATGGCGATCGGCGCACCCCTGCTCGCGGCGGCCACCGCGGGCGTGGACCGCAGGACGCTGTTGGTCTCGGTCCTCGCGCTGTTCGGCCTGCTCACGGCCGGCAGCGCGCTCGTCGCGTCGCTCGCCGCGATGCTGGCCGTGCGCGCGGCGGCGGGGCTCGTCGCGGGGCTGATCACGCCGCAGGCGGCGACGGTGGCCGGTCTGCTGGTGCCGCCCGAGCGCCGAGCGTCCGCGGTCGCCTACGTGTTCAACGGCTACGCGCTGTCGATCGTCGTCGGGCTGTCGCTCGGCGCCTGGCTGGGCGACGCGTTCGGCTGGCGTGCGGCGCTCGCGGGCGTCGCCGCGATGTCGCTGCTCGGCGCGGCGTGGGTCGGTGCCTCCGTGCCGCGCGGGCTCACCGTGCCGCCGCTCGGGCTCGCGGCCGCGGGCGCGTTCGCGCGCGACGGCCGGCTGCGCGCGATCCTCGCGGTGACCGTGCTGCAGGCCACCGGCCAGTTCCTGATCTACTCCTACCTCGGTCCGCTTCTCGAGCGCCAGGCCGGGATCGAACCCCGGCATGCCGGGCTCGCGTTCGCGGCCCTCGCGGCCACGGGGCTCGTGGGCGGCCTGCTCGCGATGCGGCGGCTCGCGGTCGATCCGCCCGGTCGCGTCGCCTCCGCCGGCCTCGCGGCGATGGCGGTCGGCTTCGCGTCGTGGCCGGCGATCGAGTGGTCCGGCGGCGCGCCCTGGGCGCTCGCCTGGGTCGCGCTCGCCTGGGGCACGCCGTGCTTCGCGGTGAACATGGCCCAGCAGGCCCGCCTCGTGCAGGCGCGTCCCGCCCTCGCCTCGCTGTCGGTCGCGCTCAACTCCTCCGGGATGTTCGTCGGGCAGGCAGCCGGCACCGCGGCCGCCGGCGCACTGATCCACGGCGGCGCCGCCGCGGCGCTCGCGCCCGTCGGCGCGGCGCTGATCGTGCTCGCGCTCGCCGTGTCCCTGCGGATCGATCGCGCCGCAGCGCATGCGCGCGCGGCCGGCTGACCGGCCGGCAGGGCGGCGGACCGGGCGTCGGGCGGGAGGGGCCGGGCCGGGTGGCGCGGCGTCCCGGCTTGCGGTAGACTGCGCCCGCTCGCGCATCAAGACCCTGTTTTCCACGGCACTCCAGTCTCGCCGCGGACCCGCCCCCGGGCCCGCTCCGGTCTCGAATCCCCACGGTACACAAGCCTTGAACTCGGGCGCCCAGCACGGGCCGCATCGGCCCGTCGTCATACCAACCCCCTGATCGAGGAACGTCCCCGAATGGCTACCCAGACCGGTATCGTCAAATGGTTCAACGACGCCAAAGGCTTCGGCTTCATCAAGCCGGACAGCGGCGGCGAGGACCTGTTCGCCCACTTCAGCCAGATCGAAGGCAAGGGCTTCCGCTCGCTGGCCGAGAACCAGCGCGTCGAGTTCGAGGTGACCCAGGGCCAGAAAGGCCCGCAGGCCAGCCGGATCCGCCCGATCTGATCGCGCTTCGCGCGCGGCCCCCGGGCCGCGCCGACCCGTCGGAACGCGACACGGGCCGCCCTCGGGCGGCCCGTTCGCCTTGGTGCGCGCCCGTCGAGGGCGCGCCGCGGGGTCAGAGCGGCGAGACGACGCCGTTCTGCACGCGTACGCGGCTGCCAGGCCGCACCGTCGGCTGCTGGTAGACGCGGATCAAGCGGTCGATGCCGTCGTCGAAGCGCACCGACACGTCCCACGCGGTGACCGCGCCCGCGGTCGCGCCGGCCTGGCCGCCGGCGCCCGCGCCGACGGCGGCACCAACGCCGGTGGAGATCGTTCGGCCGGTGCCGCCGCCGAACAGGCTGCCGATCGCGCCGCCGACGACCGCGCCGCCGATCGAGCCGGCGAGGCTGCCGCCCTGCGAGGCCTCGCGGATCTCGGAGATGCCGTTGACGGTGCCGTTGCCGACGACGTTGGCACCGGGGGGCGGGCTCGCGCAGGCGGCGAGCACGAAGGCGAACAGCAACGAGGCGATGCGTGCGAGGCGTGTCATCGTGAGTCTCCGTGTGGGGCGGTGCCGCGCGCGGGACGCGTCCGCAATGCGATTGTAGCCGCCCGCCACCCGTGCGCCGCAGGCGCGCCGCGATGCCTCAGGCGGCGGGGCGCGTGCGGTACATGCCCCAGCCCGACATCGACATCACCTTCGTGCCGTCCTGCCGGAACAGCTCCCACAGGAAGCGCGTCATGCCGCGGTCGGGCTTCGACTGCGAGGGCCGCGACTCGAGAACCGTCGCGCGCATACGCAGCCGGTCGCCCGGGCGCACCGGCGCGAGCCATCGCAGCTCGTCGATGCCGGGCGAGCCCATGCTCGCGATCGGCGAGATGTAGTGGTCGACCATCATCTTCATCGCGCACGACGCGGTCATCCAGCCGCTCGCGATCAGGCCGCCGTAGATCGACGCCTTCGCGGCCTCGGCATCGACGTGGAAGGGCTGCGG
Organism: Burkholderiales bacterium; assembly: GCA_020248665.1. Taxonomy (GTDB): domain Bacteria; phylum Pseudomonadota; class Gammaproteobacteria; order Burkholderiales; family Burkholderiaceae_E; genus UBA4615. Next base: position 36,465 of record JADCHE010000026.1, read on the forward strand.
GTCGTAGCGCGTGGCGAACTCGACGATCTCGGCCTCGGTGACGAGGTGCTCGCCGAATTCGGCGATCTCCCCGACGCGGTAGTCTTCGAACCAGCGCTGCTTGAACGGCACGGCGGGCGGGTCGGCGGATGGGGGCACGGCGGGACTCCTCGGGGCGCGGCCCTACAATAGCGGCGACCGCCGCACGCGGCAACGCCGCCCACCGCATGCTCGACCCCTCCTACATCCGCGACCGCATCCGCACGGTGACCGACTGGCCGCAGCCCGGCGTGATGTTCCGCGACATCACGCCGCTGCTGCAGGACCCGAAGACGCTGCGCGTGCTGGTCGAGTCGTTCGTGCTGCGGTACATGGACCGGGACCTCGACCTGGTCGCGGGCATCGACGCACGCGGCTTCATCCTCGGCTCGATCGTCGCCTACGAGCTGAACCTCGGCTTCGTGCCGATCCGCAAGAAGGGCAAGCTGCCGTTCACGACGGTGGCCGAGACCTACGAACTCGAATACGGCAGCGCGGCCGTCGAGCTGCACGCCGACGCGTGCCGGCCGGGCGACCGCGTGCTGCTGATCGACGACCTGATCGCCACCGGTGGCACGATGATGGCGGGCAAGCGGCTCGTCGAGCGGCTCGGCGGCACGGTCCTCGAGGGCGCCGCGATCGTGGACCTGCCCGAGCTCGGCGGCTCGCGCAGGCTGCGCGACGCGGGCCTGCCGCTGTTCACGCTCGTCGACTTCGAAGGCCACTGACCGGGGACCCCATGGGCAGGATGACGTTCTGGTTCGAGTACGCGAGCACCTACACGTGGCTCACCGTCGCGCGCCTGCCGGCGCTCGCGCAGGCACGCGGGGTGCAGGTCGACTGGCGGCCCTTCCTGCTCGCGCCGATCTTCAAGCACCAGGGCATGGCGCAGGGGCCGTTCCTCGGGCATCCGCCGAAGCTCAAGTACATGTGGCGCGACCTCGAGCGCCGCGCGGCGGTGCATGGCATCGCGTACCGCAAGCCCTCGGTGTATCCACCGAACACGCTGCTCACCGCGCGCGTGGGCACGCTCGCCTCGGTGCAGGGCTGGTGCGAGGCGTTCACGCGCGAGTCGTTCCGGCTGCACTGGACCGAGGACGTGTGCATCGGCACCGACGACAACCTCAAGCGCGCGATCGCAGCCGCGGGGCGTGATCCCGAGGAGGTGTTCGCCGCCGCCCAGTCCGACGCCACCAAGCAGCTGCTGCGCTCGGTCACCGACGCCGCCGAGGCGCTCGGCGTCTTCGGCTCGCCGAGCTTCACCGTCGGCGACGAGCTGTTCTGGGGCGACGACCGGCTCGAGGACGCGCTCGCGTTCGCGACCGGCGCGCATCCGGGTGCGCCGGCAGCGTCGCCGCCCGTCGCGGCCGCACGCGCGGCCGGCTGAACCGGCCGGCCGATCGGGCTGCGGGACGCAGCGCCTCGGAGCGGGGACCGATGCGGATCGACAAGTGGCTGTGGGCCGCGCGCTTCTTCAAGACGCGCGGACTCGCGCAGGACGCGATCGAGAACGGGCGCGTGCTCGTCGACGACGAGCGGGTCAAGGTCGCGCGCATGCTGCGCGTCGGCGAGACGGTGATGGTTCGCGTCGCCGACGTCATGCGCACGGTGGTCGTGCGCGAGCTCTCCGAGCAGCGCGGGCCGGCGCCGGTCGCGCAGCGGCTCTACGAGGAGACCGCCGAGAGCGTCGCGGCCCGCGAGGCCGCGCGCGAGCGGCGCCGGTTCGCCGCCGAGCCGGCGCTCGGGATCGAGGGCCGGCCGACGAAACGCGACCGTCGCGCGCTCGATCGCGCGCGGGGCGGGGCGTGATCGCGGCGTCGGATCGGTGCCTGGGCGGTCCGCGCGACGGCAGGGCCGTGCGGCCGGGCGAACGTCGGGCGCGTGCCCGGTTCGATCCGTCGCGCCGCGACGCACTGGCGACGCTCGCGGGCGCCGCGGCGCTGCTCGCCGGGCCGACGGACGCGGCCGCCGCGCTGCCGCCGGCGGTGCTCGCCGCGCTGCGCGAGGGCGGCTGCGTGCTGCTGCTGCGCCACGCGCGGACCGACCCCGGCGTCGGCGATCCGCCGGGCTTCCGGCTCGACGCCTGCGGCACGCAGCGCAACCTGTCGGCCGAGGGCCGCGCGCAGGCCGAGCGGCTCGGCGCGACGCTGCGCGAGGCAGGCGTCGCGATCGGACCGGTCCGCAGCAGCCGCTGGTGCCGCTGCCTCGACACCGCGCGGCTCGCGTTCGGTCGCGCCGAGCCGTGGCCGGCGCTCGACTCGTTCTTCGACGAGCGCAGCGACGCGGGCGCGCGAACCGACGCGGTGCGCCGCTGGGCACTCGGCGTGCGCGGACCGGACAACGTGGCGCTGGTCACGCACCAGGTCAACGTCACCGCGCTGCTCGGCGGCTGGATCGAGATGGGCGAGACGATCGTGCTGCGCCCCGGGGGCGACGCGCTCGCGACGATCGGACGGTTCGGGCCGGGCGGCTGACGCGCGGCCGCAGGGCTCAGGCGAGCCCGCTGCGCTCGCGCTGCGTGTGCGGCTTGGGCAGGCGCAGCAGCACCTTCAGCCCGCGCGGCTGCATCGTCAAGCCCATCGTCTCGCCGACCGGCTCGCCGGTGGGCTCGAGCTCGAACGAGGCGAGCGTGGTCGCGAGCACCATCTTCGCCTCGAGCAGCGCGAGGTAGCGGCCCGGGCAGAAGCGCGGCCCGCCGCCGAAGGGCATGAACGCGCGGCGGCCCCCGCCGCCGACGCTCGACGGCGCGCTCTGCGAGCCCGCGCCGCTCGCCGCCGCCTCGCCCGCGAGCCAGCGCTGCGGCCGGAACGCGTCGGGGCTCGCGAAGTGGCGCGGGTCGATGGCCGGCGGGCGCTTCAGGATGCAGACCAGCGTGCGCGGCGGGATCCGCGTCCCCATCAGCGTCGTCTCGCGGATCGCGGTGAACATGTTGAGCGGCGCGACCGGCTTCAGGCGCAGCGCCTCGAGCACGACGCCCTCGATCAGCGGCAGCCCGCGCGTGCTCTCGAAGTCGCGCAGCGCGACCGGCCGCGGCCCGCCCTCGCGTTCGGCGGTCAGCGCCTCGATCGCCTCCGTGCGCGCGGCGCGCCGCACCTCGGGGTGCAGCGACAGCAGGTGCAGCGCCCAGGCGATGGTGTTCGCGGTGGTGTCCTCGCCGGCGAGCAGCAGCGTCATCACGTTGCCGCGCAGCTCCTCGTCCGACAGCTTCGCGTCCTCGTTGGCCGCGAGCAGCGCCTGCAGCAGGTTCTGCGGCGCCGAGCGGAGCTCCGGCCGGCGCGCCATCTCGGCGCGCTGCGTCGCGATGAAGCCCTGCACCGCGCGGCCGGCCGCGGCGAGCGAGCGCTCGATGTCCCGGTCGGCGCGGGTGCGGACCCAGCGCCAGGTCGGCCACAGCGAGTTGATGCGCCGCGCGATGCCCGCGAAGATCCGGTCGAGGTGGGGCTGCAGCGGGTCGGCGTCGTCGCGCGCCAGCGTGGCGACGTCGGTGCCGAACGCGAGCGAGCAGGTGACGTCGACCGTGTAGCGCGTCAGGTCGTCGCGCAGGTCCACCGGCGCGCCCGCGGTCGCCGCCGCGAGCCAGCGCGCGTGCAGCCGCTCGGTCGCGGTCACGATCGTCGGGAAGAAGCGCCGCAGGTGCGCCGGGTCGAGCGCGCGCATCACCAGCGGGCGCTGCCGGCGCCAGTCGTCGCCCTCGGCCGAGAACAGGCCGTCGATGCCCATCTCGCGGAAGACCGGCCGGACCGCGAAGTGCCGTCGGAAGTCGTGCGGCCGCTCGCGCAGCACCGCCATCATCGCGTCGGCCTCGGAGATCACGACCAGCGGCTGCGGGCCGAGCCGGAACCGGTAGATCGGGCCGTGCTCGCGGGCCCACTGCTCCAGGATCAGGTGCGCGCGCGAGGCGTCCCACCGGTGCAGCGAGCCGATCAGGGGCCAGCCGCGGGGCCCGGGCAGCGACGCGATCTCGCGCGTGGCGGCGGGCGGGGTCCGGGGGGTCGGAGCGGGGGAAGACGGCTGGGTCATCACATCGGGCGCGTCCTCGACATCGTGCCACGTCTCGTGGGCGTCGTGCGTTCCGGCCGGCACGATCCGGACCCGGCGCCCTCGGTCCGGGTCCGGCCCGCCTCGCGGCCACGCCGGCGCCTGTGGTCCAATGCGGGCCCGCCCCCCGCTGCCACCGATGGACCCGGCCCCGCCGACCCCTCCCAGCGCCGACCCCGCCCCGCGCACGCTGCGCGTCGACGGCGACGTCGTGCGCACGGTCGACCAGGCCCGGCTGCCGTTCGAGCACGTCGAGCTGGTGCTGGCCGATGCAGCCGGCTGCGCTCGCGCGATCACGACCATGCAGGTGCGCGGCGCGCCGCTGATCGGCGCGGTCGCCGGCTTCGGCCTCGCGTTCGCGCTGCGCGCGGCCGACGACGACGCGGCGCTCGACGCCGCGGTCGCACGGCTCGCGTCGACCCGGCCCACCGCGGTCAACCTGCGCTGGGCGCTCGAGCGGATCCGCGCGGTGGTGAGGCCGCTGCCGCCCGGGTCGCGCGCCGTGGCGGCGCGGGCCGAGGCGATCGCGATCGCGGAGGAGGACATCGCGATCAACCGCGCGATCGGCGTGCACGGGGCGGCGATGCTGCGCGGCGCGGCCGTGCGGCGGGCCGCGGACGGCCGGCCGGTCGGCCCCGGCGCGCCGCTGCAGGTGCTGACCCACTGCAACGCCGGCCGGCTCGCCGCGGTCGCGCACGGCACCGCGCTCGCGCCGCTCTACACGCTGCACGCCGCGGGCGTGCCGCTGCACGTGTGGGTCGACGAGACGCGGCCGCGCAACCAGGGCGCGAGCCTGACCGCCTGGGAGCTCGCCGACGCGGGCGTGCCCTGCACCGTGATCGCCGACAACGCCGGTGGCCAGCTGATGCGCGAGGGCCGGGTCGACGCGGCGATCGTCGGCTGCGACCGCGTCGCGCGCAACGGCGACGTCGCCAACAAGATCGGCACCTACCTGAAGGCGCTCGCGGCGCGGGACGCGGGCGTGCCGTTCTGGGTTGCCTGCCCGACGCCGACGATCGACGCCGCGATGCCCGATGGCGCCGCGATCCCGATCGAGGCGCGCGATCCGCGCGAGCTGACCCACGCGAGCGGGCGCGCGGGGGACGGCCGCGTCGTCGAGGTCCGGTTGGTGCCCGACGGCGTGGCCGCCTTCAACCCGGCCTTCGACGTGACGCCCGCGCGGCTCGTCGACGCGCTGGTCACCGAGCACGGCGTGGTGAGCGCCGACGCGGCCGGCGTCGCGCGCGCGCTGCGCGCCGCCGGCCGCGCGCTCGCCGATTGAGATCCGCGCACAGCCCGCGCCCGGACACCCCGGACCAGGATGCGACCGGAGGCGATGCCCGACGGCGCGGCGGTCTCGGCCGTTTCCACCGCTGCCGATGCGCCCCCGGTCCGGCTCCGGCGCCGCGCTGGCCGCCGCGCGGCCCGCCAGACCGTCCCGGCCCGCCGGGCCGCGGCCTACAATCGACCGCACCCCGAGCCCGAGCGTCGCCGATGAGCCCCACCCCGACCGCCGACCGGCCTGCCGAGGACGACGTGCGCCGCGCGCTGCTCGACGCCGCGCGCTCGCTCGACCGCCTCGGGCTGAACCACGGCAGCGCCGGCAACCTGTCGGTGCGCTGGCATCGCGGCGGCTCGGACGGGCTGCTGGTCACGCCGAGCGCGCTGCCTTGCGACCGGTGCACGACCGACGACCTCGTCTGGATGCCGATCGTCGCGGACCGCTCGCACGATCCGCGTCCGGACGGCCGCCGCCGGCCGTCGTCGGAATGGCGGTTCCACCACGACCTGTACGCGCACCGCGACGACGTGCACGCGGTCGTCCACACCCACGCGCCGCACTGCACCGCGCTCGCCTGCCTGCCGTCGATCCAGCGCGACGGCCTGCCCGCGTTCCACTACATGGTCGCGGCGGCCGGCGGCGGCGACGTGCGCTGTGCGCCGTACGCGACCTTCGGCACGCAGGCGCTGTCGGACCACGCGCTCGCCGCGCTCGAGGGCCGGCGCGCGTGCCTGCTCGCGCACCACGGGATGATCGCGGTCGGCGCGACGCTCGAGGCGGCGATGGCGCTCGCCGTCGAGCTCGAGTGGCTGGCGCGGACCTACGCGCTCGCGCTGTCGCTCGGCGGGCCGGCGACGCTGCCGGCCGAGGAGATGGCGCGCGTCGTCGAGCGCTTCCGCGACTACCGGCCCTGAGTCGCGGGCGCGATGCGGGCGCGCAGCGCGGCGCACGGGTCCTCGCGCGTCGCGACCGGCGTCGGCACGACGACGTCGAAGGCCCCCCGGGGCATCCCGGCGTCGCCGTCGTCCTCGAGCAGCCCGATCGAGCGCGTGGCCGCCCGCAGATCGGGCGGCAACCAGCGCGACACGCCGATGTCGGCGCGGGCGTGGCCGTTGCCGGTCAGCAGCACGACGCCCCGGGCCGCGTGCGGCGCGATCGCGAGCGCGAGCGCCGCGTCGCGGGCGAGCTGGGCGCGTGCCATCGGCGCGAGCATCGCCGCGGGCAACGCGCCGCAGTGGCCGACGTCGACCTCGCGCTCGTGGGCGGCGAGCAGCGCGGGCGGCACCGCGTCGAGGCCAAGCGCCGCGCGCGTCGGCGCGTCGAACGCCGCGCCCCAGCCCTCGCGGATCACTCGCGAGGCGTCCGCGCGCGACAGGTTCGCCGCGACGATCGGCAGGTCGTGCTCGAGCGCGAGCCGGACGAAGGGCCGGTACATCGACCAGTCCCAGCCGCCGCGCTCACCGCCCGCCTGTGCGATCAGCCAGTCGGCGTCGCGCGGCCGCTCGCGGCGCGCGCGCTCGACGTCGGGCTGGCGCTCGCGGTCGAGCTGCTCGAAGGCGATCGCGGGGCGCGCGCCGGTCGCGATCAGCCGCTCGAGCGCGGCCGCGCGCAGCGCGTGCTGCGCGGCGTTGTCGTGGACCTCCCCGAGCAGCACGATGGGCGCGCCGCGCATCGCGTCGGCGAGTGCCTGCGGGTCGGCGGGCAGCGTGGCCGGGATCGCCGGCGTGGCGGGTGTCGGGGGCGCCGCACGCGGTGGCAGCGGTGCGACCGGCCGCGAGCGCGGCGGTCCGTAGGGCGCGCGCGTCGCGGCGGGCACGGCGCCCTCGGTCGGCACGGCCGTCGTCGTGCAGCCCGCGAGGACCGCGGCCAGGAGCGAGGCGACCAGCGCCGCGGCGGCGCCGACGGTGCGGCGATCGTCCTGTCGGGTCATCGGAGCGAGCTTAGGCGATCCGCGCGGGCGACGAAAGCCGGACCGTGCCCGCACGCGGGTTTGCGCCCCGCTGGCCATTCGGCTACGGTGGACCGCGATGCACGACGCCCCGGCCTTCCCGTTCCTGCGCGAGATCCTGCTGTTCCTCGTCCTCGCCGGGGTGCTGATACCGCTGCTGCAGCGGCTGCGCGTGAACCAGGTCGTCGGCTTCCTCGCGGCCGGCGTCGCGCTCGGGCCGTTCGGGCTCGGACTGTGGGCCGGGGAGCACGCCTGGCTCGCGCCGTTCACGTTCCCGAAGCTCGAGGGCGTGGTCGCACTCGCCGAGCTCGGCGTGCTGTTCCTGATGTTCATGATCGGCCTGGAGCTCTCTGCCGAGCGGCTGTGGGCGCTGAGGCGCTGGGTGTTCGGGGCGGGCGTCGTGCAGCTCGTCGCAAGCGCGCTCGCGATCGGCGCGATCGCGTGGGCCTTCGGCAACCCGTGGCCGGCCGCGGCCGTGCTGGGCGCGGTGCTCGCGCTGTCGTCGACCGCGGTCGCGATGCAGCTGCTCACCGAGCGGCGCGCGCTCGGCACGCGGCTCGGCCAGGCGTGCTTCTCGGTGCTGATGATGCAGGACCTCGCGGTCGTGCCGCTGCTGGTCGTGGTCGGTGCACTCGCCGACGTGCACCGCGCGAGCGGCGCCGGCGTCGGCATCGACGGGTTCGCGGGCCTCGGCGGGGCCGCAGGCCTGGTCGCCGGCTCGCTCGCGAAGGCGGCCATCGCGGTCGTCGCGATCGCCTGGATCGGCCGTCGCCTGGTGCGCCCGCTGTTCCGTACCCTCGCGCGCGACCGGCAGCCCGACGTGTTCATGGCGCTGACGCTGCTCGCGACGCTCTCCATCGCGGGCCTGACCGCGGCCGCCGGGCTGTCGATGGCGCTCGGCGCGCTGCTCGCCGGGCTGCTGCTGTCCGAGACCGAGTTCCGGCACGAGGTCGAGGTCACGATCGAGCCGTTCCGCGGGCTGCTGATGGGGCTGTTCTTCATGTCGGTCGGCATGGGCATCGACCTGCGCGAGGTCGCGGCCGCGCCGCTGATCGTGCCGGTGTCGGTGCTCGGCCTGTTCGCGATCAAGGCCGCGGTGCTGTGGGCGGTGCTGCGCGCCGGCGGGCTGTCGGCCGGGCGGGCGCTCGAAGGCGGGCTGCTGCTCGGGCAGGGCGGCGAGTTCGCGTTCATCGTGGTCGGCGTCGCGACGCTCGAAGGGCTGCTGCCGCCGGACGTCGGCCGGTTCATGCTGCTGGTGGTCGGCCTGTCGCTGGTCGCGACGCCGTTCGCCGCGCGGCTCGGGCACGCGCTCGGCGAGCGCATCGACCACCTGTCGCGAGCCGGCGCGCGCGCCGACGAGCCGCCGGGCGAGGGCGACGCGCCCGGGGCCTCGGGCGGCCACGTCGTGATCGCCGGCTTCGGGCGGGTCGGCGAGGCGATCGCGCAGGTGCTGGACGCGCAGGGCGTGCGCTGGGTCGCGCTCGAGACCGACGCGACGCGCGTCACCGACCGCCGCGCGCACGGCGCGCCGGTGTGGTTCGGCAACGCGACGCGCGTCGAGCTGCTGCGCCGGCTGCGCGTCGGCGACGCGGCCGCGGTGGTGCTGACGATGGACCAGCCGGCCTCGGCGCTGCACGCGCTGCGCGCGATCCGGCGCGAGTACCCCTCGGTGCCGGTCGTGGCGCGCTCGCGCGACGAGGCCCATGCGGCGGTGCTGCGCGACGAGGGCGCGACGGTGGTGATCCCGGAGACGCTCGAGGCGAGCCTGCAGATCTCGGCGGTGGTGCTGCAGTCCGCGGGCGTGCCCGACCTCGTCGCGACCGCCGCGATCGAGGTCGAGCGCGAGCGGCGGATCGGCGTGCTGCGCGGCTGATCCGCGCGGACCGCTCAGCCGCCGCCGAGCAGCCGGCGGATCGGCTCGGGCAGCCCTGCGTTCGGCTTCGCCGGCGGCGGCGCGAAGCTCCCGGCCGTCGGTCGCGTCGTGCGCAGTGCGGCGAGCGTCTCGGCCTGCCGCACCGCGCTCGACACGCCGTCGACCAGCGGCACCGGCACGCGGTCGCGGATGCCGCGCGCGAGGCCCGCGAGCGGCGCCCCGGCGAGGATCACCACGTCGGCGCCGTCCTCGTCGACGCAGCGCCGGCACAGTGCCTCGAGCGCCGCCTCGTGATCGGCCTGCACCGTGCCCGGATCCCGCAGCGGCGCGTCGAGGAAGCGCAAGCCGGCGAGCCGGTCGGCGACGCCGCAGGCCTGCACCGTGTCGCGGTACCAGCCGACGATGCGCCGGCTGATCGCCACGATCGAGAAGCGCGCGCCGAGCAGGCACGCGGTCGCGAGCGCCGACTCGGTCATGCCGACGACCGGCACCGGCACCGCCTCGCGCAGCGCGGGCAGCCCCGGGTCGCCGAACGCCGCGACGATCACCGCGTCGTGCCCCGCCGCGTGCTCGCCGGCGAGGCATGCGGCCGCGTAGCCGCCGACCAGCGCCTCGAAGCGCGTCTCGATGTAGGCGACGCCGAAGGTCGCCGTGACCGCGGTGAGGGTCGTGCCGGGCGAGGCCGTACGGCGTGCTTCCGCCTCGATCAGCGCGGTGACCGACTCGGAGATGTTCGGGTTGATCAGCAGCAGCTTCATCGGTCGGCTCCGGGGGCACGTGGGGGAGGGGGCGCCGCGAGGCGCGCGGCGAGCGCGTCCGACAGGCCGCTCGAGGCGCGGCCATGAGGCGCGGCGAGGCTGCCCGTGCGCGCCTTGCGGGCGCCGAGCCGCACGAGCGCGACCGCGTGCAGCGCGGCCGCGGCCGCGCAGTCGACGAGGGGCACGTCGACGCGCTCGCGCAGCGCGGTCGCATAGCCGGCGAGCACCGCGCCCGACAGGAGCACCGCCTCGACGCCGTCCTCGGCGACCAGCCGCGCGATGCCGGCCGCGACCGCGTCGGCGACCTGCGGATCCGGCGCGCCGCCGGACCCGAACGCGCCGGGCTGCTCCAGCGTGCACCAGCCGACGACGCGCGACGACAGCCCGTAGCCGTCGACCAGCTCCCGGTACAGCGGCAGCATCCGCGTGCCGAGCGTCAGCAGCCCGAGCCGCGTGCCGAGCATCCCCGCGCACGCGAGCCCGCTCTCGGTCATCGCCGAGACCGGCACGTCGAGCACCTCGCGCAGCGCGGCGAGCCCACAGTCGAGCGACACCCCGAGCACCACCGCGTCGTGGCCGGGCGATTCCCGGACCGCGACGTCGAGCGCCGCGTGCGCGGCGATCGCGGCCTCGGCGCGCGTGCCGATGACCGCGGGCCCGAAGCGCGCGGTCGCGCCGACGATCTCGGCATCGCCGCCGAGGGCCGCGCGCGCGGCGGCGACCATCCGGTCGGTGATGTGCGCGGAGGTGTTCGGGTTGACCAGCAGCAGCCGCATCGGCTCACTCCATCGCGGCGCGCAGGATCGCGCCGACGTCGTCGTTCCGGGGGCGCGGCATGCGTGCGAGCACGCGCCGCTCGACGTGGTGCAGGTGCTCCGACACCGCGCGGATCGCGGCCGAACCGTCGCGCCGCCGCAGTGCGCGGACCACTGCGTCATGCTCCTCGACCGAGCAGCCCGCCGCGTCGTCGGCGGACTCGAACAGCGCGACGAAGAGCTGGGTGCGCGCGACCAGCGCGCGCAGCGACGCCGACAGCTCCGGGTTGCCGAGCAGATCGGCGAGCACCAGATGGAAGTCCCCGGCCAGGCGCACCGCCGCGTCGCGGCGCCCGGCCCGCTGCGCCTGCCGCTCGCGCGCCACCAGCGCGTCGAGCGGCCCGAGCCGCTCGCGCGCGAGTGCTTCCGCGAGCATCGCGACCGTGCCGCACTCGAGCACGCGCCGCATCTCGTAGACGCGCCTCACGTCCTCGGCGCTCGGCGTCGGCACGAACGCGCCGCGGTTGGGCCGCAGCTCGAGCTTGCCCTCGGTGCCCAGCCTCAGCAGCACCTTGCGCACGGTGCCGCGCGTCGTGCCGAAGGCCTGCGCGAGGTGCCGCTCGCGCAGCGGCGTGCCCGGGCGCAGCGCGCCGCCGAGCAGTGCCTTGAGCAGCGCGTCGCGGACCATCGCCTCGGAGCGGCGGGCCGACGGCGTGCCGGTGTCGGCGGCCCCGGGGCGGCCGTCGGCGCCCGCGCCCCGCGC
>JADCHE010000027.1 GCA_020248665.1 Burkholderiales bacterium
CCGGCGCAGCGGCCGCGGGACCCTCGGGAACCGGCGCGCCGGGAGGCACGGTCGTCGACACCGCCTCGATCGACGCGCCGGCCACCGCGCTCGGTGCCGGGGTGGCCGCCCCCTTGTCGCCCCCGCCGCCGCCGCAGGCCGCGACGAGCACGGCCGCCAGCCCGGTCAGGCAGCGGCCGCGGATCCGATCGGGGCCGCACTGCGCCGGACCGGCGCGCCGTGTCGACCCGGGACGCGAGGCGGTGCCGCGGTGCGGCGGCGATGCAGGGTGAAGCTCGATCGGTTCCAAGGCGCCAGCTCCGTTGCGACCACTGCGAATGTCTCCTCCGCCGACCCGCGCCGCACCATTCTGCGCCCATCGTCCGTCATCGTGACGGGAACGACCGAGAAAGGTGTCGTGCCTCGCTCGTGCAGCCCGCACGCCTCCACGCGGCCGATCCGTCGAGGGTCGGCCGCACGCGCGGCACGGGAGGATGCGCGGACGCAGGGACTGCGGAACCGCGCCTTGGATAGAGCCTTCGCCGAAGTGACCGATTCTAGGAGCGGCGCCGCACCCGATAAAGCCCCCCGATGCGCTCGAACGGTCTTTCCGGACGTCGATCGCGCGGCCGCCCACCCGAACGAGGCGATCCGCTCTTGCCCCCCGGTCCGCGCACCCCTCGATGCCGCGTGCGCCGCGTCGGATAATCGTCCCCATGACCCCCGCCCTGCCGCCCGCCGACGTCGGTCGCGTCCTGACCGCTCCCGCCGACACCGCCCCGTTCCTCCTCGACTGGCGGAAGCGCTGGCACGGCCGCGCCCGCGCCGTCGTGCAGCCCTCGACCGTCGAGGAGGTGTCCGCGCTGGTCCGCTGGTGCGCGCAGCACCGCGTCCCGCTGGTCCCCCAGGGCGGCAACACCGGTCTCACCGGCGGCTCGGTGCCCGACGCGAGCGGCGAGGCGGTGGTGCTGTCGCTCGCCCGCATGAACCGCGTGCGCGCGATCGACACGGTCAACGACACGGTCACCGTCGAGGCCGGCGCGGTGCTCGCCGCGGTGCAGGCCGCGGCGCGCGAAGTCGGGCGACTCTTCCCGCTGTCGCTCGCGGCCGAGGGCAGCTGCACGATCGGCGGCAACCTGTCGACCAACGCCGGCGGCACTGCGGTGCTGCGCTACGGCAATGCGCGCGAGCTGTGCCTCGGGCTGGAAGTCGTGCTGCCCGACGGCGAGATCTGGCACGGGCTGCGCGGCCTGCGCAAGGACAACACCGGCTATGACCTGCGCGACCTGTTCGTCGGCGCCGAGGGCACGCTCGGCGTGATCACCGCCGCGACGATGAAGCTCTACCCGCTGCCCGTCGCGCAGGTCACCGCGATCGCGGCCGTCGCGTCGCCGCACGCCGCGCTCGAGCTGCTCGGCCTCGCGCGCGGCATGCTCGGGCCGTCGCTGACCGGCTTCGAGATGATGTCGGACCTGTGCCTGAGCCTGGTCGCCAGGCACTTCCCCGACTGCCCGAAGCCGTTCGCCGACGCGCATCCGTACTGCGTGCTGCTCGAATCGTCCGACCCGGAGAGCGAGGCGCACGCGACCGCGCGCTTCGACGCGCTGATGGAGCGCGCGGTCGAGCACGGCCTGGTCGCCGACGCGGTCGTCGCGCAGTCGATCGCGCAGTCGCGCCGCTTCTGGGCGCTGCGCGAGAACATCTCCGAGGCGCAGGCCGCCGAGGGCAAGAACGTCAAGCACGACATCTCGGTGCCGATCTCCTCGATCGGCGAGTTCGTCGAGCGGACCGACGCGCTGCTCGCCGAGCGCTTCCCCGGCATCCGGATGGTGGTGTTCGGCCACCTCGGCGACGGCAACCTGCACTACAACGTGTCGCCGCCGGAGGGTGTCGACGGCGACGCGTTCCTCGCGCGGCAGGATGCGATCAACGCGGTGGTCCACGACGCGGTCGCGGCGAGCTCGGGCTCGATCTCGGCCGAGCACGGCATCGGCGTGCTCCGGCGCGAGGAGCTCGTGCGCTACAAGTCGCCGGTCGAGCTCGCGCTGATGCGGCGGATCAAGCAGGCGTTCGACCCGCTCGGGATCATGAACCCGGGCAAGCTCGTGCCCTGAGGCGTCCGGTCGCTGCGCCCGCGCCCCGGCGACCGCCGCTCAGCGGCCCGCCGTCGCCGCCATCGTGGCCACCATCCGCCGCACCGTCGCCGACCCGGGGTCCGCGAGCGGCCCGACGATCGAGAAGTGGTCCGCCCCCGCGACCACCTCCATCCGCACGCGCCGCGCATCGTCGCTGCCCCAGGCCGCTGCGAGGTCCGCGCTCTGGCGCAGGTACTCGGGCCCCTCGGCGCCGCCCACCAGCAACGTCCAGTCGCCGTCTCGCGGCGGCGCCATGCCGACCGGCGCGTTGCGCCGCGACTCGGTCTCGTCCATCGCGAGCGTATCGTTCAGATAGCAGAGCCGGATCGGCTCGAGGTCGTGCAGGCCGCTGAACGCGAAGCCGCCCGCGGGGCGCGCTCCGGCCGGCGCGCCCGGCTGCGCGGCCCAGTCGGTCGCGGCGACCGCGGCGGTCAGGTGCCCGCCGGCCGAGTGCCCGCCGACCCAGACGCGCGACGGATCGCCGCCGAACGACGCCGCGTTCGCGAGCGCCCATGCGACCGCTGCGCGGCACTGGCGCACCAGCTCGTCCATCCGAACGTCGGGCATCAGCCGGTACTCGACGTTGACCACCGCGACCCCGTTCGGCACGAAGCCGCTCGCGACGAAGTCGTTGTAGTCCTTGGTCAGCGACATCCAGTAGCCGCCGTGGATCCACACCAGCACCGGTGCGGGCGTGGCGCCGCGGGCGGCGTAGACGTTCATCGTCTCGCGCTCGCCGTCGCCGTGCCGAGCGTCGAGCCGCGGCGCGAGCGTCGCGCGCGCCTGCTCGCCCGCCGACACCCAGCGCGCGATGTGCGCCTCGAAGGTCGGCACCTTCGCGCGGTTGTTGTACTGCGCGTCGAGCCCCGCGCGGTCGTAGCTCCCGAACACCGTCGCGCCCATCGATCCGTCTCCTCGTGTCGTGCCGTCCGCGGTCGCCCGATTATCGCGCGGCCGGGCTAGCCGCTAAGATCGCGGACCGCCGCCCGTTCCGATCGACGCCGACATGTCCGCCTCGAGCCCTGCCCCGCTGTTCCGCCGCCCCCTCACCGTCGCCGAGCTCGACGCGCTGCACGTCGGCACGACCGTCGAGCATCTCGGCATCGAGTTCGTCGAGGTCGGCCCCGACCGGCTGGTCGCGCGGATGCCGGTCGACGCGCGCACGAAGCAGCCGGCCGGCATCCTGCACGGCGGTGCATCGGTGGTGCTCGCCGAGACGCTCGGCAGCTGCGCGGCCTCGCTGTGCCTGCCGCCTGGGCAGCGCGCGGTCGGGCTCGACATCAACGCGAACCACCTGCGCGCGGCGACCCAGGGTTGGGTGACCGGCGAGTGCCGCCCGGTGCACATCGGCCGGACCACCCACGTGTGGCAGATCGAGCTGCGCGACGACGCGGGGCGGCTCACCTGCGTGTCGCGGATCACGATGGCGATCCTGGATCCGCAGCGCGCCTGAGGCGCGACGCCGGAGGGCGCTCGGAAGATGATCGCCAGCCCCACCGACGAGCTGTTCACGCCGTCCCCGAAGGCCAGCCGGCCGACCAGCCGGACGCGCGAGAACCACGGGAGGCAGGCGCCGGTGTCGGGCTCCAGGCCCAGCCCGAAGCTGCCGAGCCAGGTGAATCCGAGCACGCCGTCGGGACGGTCGCGCTCGTGGTCGAGCATCAGCGAGGCGCCGAGCCCACGGGCATCGACCCCGTCGTCGACGACGAGCTTCGGGTCGTACCGGCTGATCGCGATCCCCCTTCCAGGTACGGGGGCGTGTCGCGACTCAGCGTGAACGCGCCGGCGAGCCGACTGATCGACAGCGCAGGATTCGCCGTCCGCTCGTCGCTGATCGACAGGCGCTTCGACCCCAGGTCGGGCGCCACCGAGAAGCCCATGATCCCGAGCACGGATTGGCCCGCCGCTGCGGGCGCGCGCCCGACAGCAGCCCGTCGGGCGGCACCTGAGCCACGGCCAGGGCCGGGGAGAGCAGCGCCGTCGCGACCAGCGATCGCGGCGAGCCAGACCTTGATCTCGAGGTACGGGGACGCGGAGGCTGCAGGGTCGGGGCGACGCGGGCGGCGCGAAGGGACCCCTTCGCGCCGGAACGTCGGTCGACGCAGTTCGCCGACGCGATCCGGCCCGCCGCGGGTGAGGTCGCGTCCCGCCTCCGATGGCTGCGCCGGCGCGCTCGGGGGAATCCGGGAAACCGGGCCCGGCGCCCGACCGGCCAACCGGGCCGACCGCGCCGCTCAGCGCGGCCGGCGCGGCGGGTCGTCGACCGAAGCGGCCACCCGCTGCATCCGCGCGCCACCGTCGTACGACCAGCGCTTCCACGCGGACAGCACCGCGTTCGGGTACTCCGGCTGCCCGAGGCTGCCGTTGTAGCGGCCGAGCGCGCGATACAGGTCGCCGCGCTCGATATCGAGGTAGTGCCGCAGGATGGTGCAACCGTAGCGCAGGTTGGCCCGCGGGTCGAACAGCCCCGACGGGTCGCCGTCACCGATCAGCCGGGTCCAGAACGGCATGACCTGCATGTAGCCGCGCGCGCCCGCGTGCGAGATCGCGTGGCGCCGGAAGCCGCTCTCGACCTGGATCAGCCCGAGCACCAGCTCGGGCTCGAGCCCGGCGCGCTGCGCCTCGTAGCGGACCATCTGCAGGAACTCGACGCGCTCGCGTTGCGTCGGCTTGTGGCGCAGCGGCAGCCGCGCGGACATCTCGGCGAGCCAGTCGACCTTCTCCATCGTCGACGCGTACCGCGGCTCGGGCGCCGAGCGGTCGACGAGCGCCGCGGCGAGCGCGCTGCGCACCGAGTCCGACAGCGGCTCGTAGCGCTGCGCGCCGGCCTGCGCGCCGCCGGCGGCGAGGCCGCACGCCAGCGCGAAGGCGGCCGAGAGGGCCCGCCACCGTCCGTCCGTCCGAAGAGCCGTCCCGCGTTCCGTCAGCACGCCCCGAGGGTGTCCGTCACTGCCTGGAAGGCCCCGTCGAGCGGCACCTGCACGGTCTTCATCCCGCGCCGTACCGTCACCTCGACCAGGCCCTCCTTGAGCCCGCGTTCGCCGATCGTCACGCGCAGCGGCACGCCGATCAGCTCCCAGTCGGCGAACATGGCCCCGGGCCGCTCGTCGCGGTCGTCCAGGATCACGTCGATACCCGACTTCAACAGCCGATCGTACAGGGCATCCGCTGCGGAGCGGACGCTCTCCGACCTCGAGTAGCCGAGCGGCGTAATCACGACGTCGAACGGCGAGATCGGCCGGGGCCAGACGATGCCCTTCTCGTCGTGGTTCTGCTCGATGGCGGCCGCCGGCAGCCGGGTGATGCCGATGCCGTAGCAGCCCATCTCGATGACCTTCGACTTGCCGTCCTCGTCGACGAAGGTCGCGTTCATCGCCTGCGAGTACTTGGTTCCGAGGTAGAACACGTGGCCGACCTCGATGCCGCGCTGGATCGCGAGCACGCCTTTGCCATCCGGCGACGGATCGCCGGCGACGACGTTGCGCAGGTCGGCGACGATCACCTCCGGCCCGCCGGGCAGCGGCAGGTCGCGACCCCAGTTGACGCCGGTGTAGTGGTGATCGGGCACGTTCGCGCCGCAGATGAAGTCGCTCATGTTCGCGACCGTGCGGTCGACGGCGAGCTTCACCGGATGCACGGTGCCGATCGGCCCGAGGTAGCCGGGCGTGCAGCCGAAGTGCGAGACGATCTCGGCCTCGGTCGCGAAGCGGAAGCCGGCGAGGCCGGGCAGCTTGCCCGCCTTGATCTCGTTCAACTCGTGGTCGCCGCGCACGAGCAGCAGCCAGACCTGCGTGAAGACCACGCGTCGCGGCGCGTCCGCGTCGTCGCCGTCCTTGACCGGCTCGAGCTCGTCGACCGCGAGCACCAGCGATTTGACGGTCCGCTCGAGCGGCAGGCCCAGGAAGCGCGCGACGTCCTCGCAGCGCGCCGCGCCGGGCGTCGGCGTCTTCGCGAGCGGCTGCGTCGGCGCCGCGCGCTCGGCCACGAGCGGCACCGCCTCGGCGAGCTCGACGTTGGCCGCGTAGCCCGACTCCGGGCACCACGCGATCGCGTCCTCGCCGGTGTCGGCGATCACCTGGAACTCGTGCGAGGCGCTGCCGCCGATCGCGCCGGTGTCGGCCGCGACCGCGCGGAACTCGAGGCCCATGCGCTCGAAGATCCGCACGTAGGCGTCGTACATCGCCTTGTAGCTGACCAGCGCGGCCTCGGGCGTGCGGTCGAACGAGTACGCGTCCTTCATCGTGAACTCGCGCCCGCGCATCACGCCGAAGCGCGGACGGCGCTCGTCGCGGAACTTCGTCTGGATGTGGTACAGGTTCCTCGGCATCTGCCGGTAGCTGCGGATCTCGTGGCGCGCGACGTCGGTGATCACTTCCTCGGAGGTCGGCTGCACGATGAAGTCGCGGTCGTGCCGGTCCTTGATCCGCATGAGCTCGGGGCCGTACTTCTCCCAGCGGCCCGACTCCTGCCACAACTCGGCGGGCTGGATCACCGGCATCAGCAGCTCGATCGCGCCGGCGCGGTCCATCTCCTCGCGCACGATCGCCTCGACCTTGCGGATCACGCGCAGCCCCATCGGCATGTAGGTGTAGATGCCGCCGGCGAGCTTCCTGATCATGCCCGCGCGGGTCATCAGCCGATGGCTGGCGACCTCGGCGTCGGCGGGCGCTTCCTTGAGCGTGGAGATGAGGAACCGGGACGCTTTCATGGCGGGCGGGTCGTCCCGCTGTGCGGAGGGACGCGTCGATATAATCGTCGACAGTTTAGATGATCGAGGGCTGGCCCATGCTGGACAAGGACGGCTATCGCCCCAACGTCGGCATCATCCTGGTCAACGCGCGCAACGAGGTCTTCTGGGGCAAGCGGATCCGCGAGCACTCGTGGCAGTTCCCGCAGGGCGGCATCAACCGCGGCGAGACGCCCGAGCAGGCGATGTACCGGGAGCTGCACGAGGAGGTGGGGCTGCGTCCCGAGCACGTGCGCATCCTCGGCCGCACGCGCGACTGGCTGCGCTACGACGTGCCGCAGAACTGGGTGCGCCGCGAGTGGCGCGGCCACTACCGCGGCCAGAAGCAGATCTGGTTCCTGCTGCGCCTCGTGGGCAAGGACACCGACGTGTGCCTGCGCGCGACCGAACAGCCCGAGTTCGACGCCTGGCGCTGGCACGACTACTGGATCCCGCTCGAGACGGTCATCGAGTTCAAGCGCGGCGTCTACCAGCAGGCGCTGACCGAGCTGTCGCGGATCCTGTTCGGCCGGCCGGAGCCATCGCGCTTCCTGCGCCAGCACGCGCGGCACCGCGGGCCGCGCGGCGACGGCGCGCCGCTGCCGGTGCGCCCAGCCGACCCGGTGAGCCAGCCGGACCCGGGGATGGCGCCGGTACCGCTCGAGCCGGCCGCGGTCCGGCCGCCGACCGCGCCCGACGCGCCCGTCGCACGACCGGGCCGGGGCGAGGACGGTCCCGGGCGCGCGGACTGAGCCCTGCGCAAGCCTGCGCCGGGCGTTCGCGGCGTGACCCGGGCACTGCCCCCGGGTCCGTCGTGCTCGTCTCCGGTGAAGCCGGGTCGCCCACGAACGCCGCTCACTTCTCGACGAACGCCCGCTCGATCACGTAGTCGCCGGGCACGCCCTGCGAGGGGGAGATCGCGAAGCCCCGCGCGTCCAGCAGCGCTCGCGTGTCC
>JADCHE010000028.1 GCA_020248665.1 Burkholderiales bacterium
ACGCGGCGACCCGGGCGGCGGCGACCGGCGCGGCCGCCGGACGCGGCGACGCGATCATCTCGGATTCGATCTCGTCGATCTTCGCCGCGGTCAGCCGGGCGATCTCACGCGCATCGGCCGAACGCGCGACCCCGCCGGAGGGGGGGCCGGAGCGCGCCGACGGCTCGGCGGCGGCGCGCTTGCGATCCGCCCCACGGCCGTCCTTCTTGCCGAACAGCGAAAATATCACGTCGTGAAATCAATGGGTTGCGACCCAGTGTAGCACGCACCCCCGTTGCGTCCGCGACCACATCCGCGCCGCTTATCGGCCTCGATGCGCCTCCCGTCCCCGCATGTCTCCGGCTTCTCGTGCCACAATGTTGCAAATCCAACTAACGTGCACGAGGTATCCATGGCGCGGTCTCGGTGGACGGTCGCCGCAGTGGCGGTGGCCGGAGCAGCGGCGAACGCTCAGCCGCTGCAGGATGTGACGGTCACCGCGACGCCGCTCGGCGACACGCCGCTGCAGTCGTCGCAGCCGGTGTCGGTGCTGCGCGGCGCGGAACTCGACCGGCGACGTGGCACCTCGCTCGGCGAGACGCTCGACGGGCTGCCGGGCGTGCACTCCAGCGGCTTCGGCACCGCCGCGAGCCGTCCGGTGATCCGTGGCTTCTCCGGGCCGCGCGTCGGCATCAAGGAGAACGGCCTCGACACGATGGACGCCTCCGCGCTGAGCCCCGACCATGCCGTCGCGGTCGACCCGCTCGAGGCGCGCCAGGTCGAGGTGCTGCGGGGGCCGGCGACGCTGCTGTACGGCAGCGGCTCGATCGGCGGCCTCGTCAACGCGGTCTCCGACCGGATCCCCACGTCGCCGCAGGGCGGCCTGCGCGGCGACGCGCTGCTCGGCTTCGACTCGGCGAGCCGCGAGAAGCTCGGCTCGCTGCGCCTGCGCGGCGGCTGGCAGCCCGGCGCCCGGCCGGCCGACGGCGCCGCGCCGGCCCGGTCGGCCGGCGGCTCGCTGAACTGGACGCTCGGCGCGTTCGACCGCGACGCGAAGGACTACGCGATCCCCGGCAACGCGGTCCGGGGCGACCCCAGCAGCGCGTCGGGCCGCCTGCCGAACAGCTTCGCCGAGTCCCGCGGCCTGTCGGGCGGGGTCTCGTGGACCGACCGCTGGGGCGCGGCCGGCCTCTCGCACTCGGGCATCGACTCGCGCTACGGCATCCCGTCCGAGGACGGCGTCTTCATCGACCTGCGCAACCGCCGCACCGAAGGCCTCGTCGAACTCGATGCGCCACTGCCCGGCCTGGAGACCGTGCGCCTGCGCACCGCCGACGTCCGCTACCGGCACCGGGAAGTCGAGGGTGCGTCCGGCGAGGTCGGCACCGCGTTCGACAGCAGCGGCCGCGACACCCGGCTCGATGCGGTCCACCTGCCGCTCCTCGGTATCCGCGGCGCGCTCGGGCTGCACTCGCGCCAGCGCACGCTCTCGGCGAGCGGCGAGGAGGCCTACGTGCCGTCGACCCGCGAGCGCGAGAACGCGCTGTTCTGGGTCGGCGAACGCGCGATCGGACCGGGCCGGCTCGAGTTCGGCTTGCGCCAAGGCCGCGCGACGCGCACCCCCGACGCGGCGAGCGGGTTCGACGAGCGACGCTTCGACCTGACGTCCTACTCGCTCGGCGGCGTGGTACCGGTCTTCGGGCCGGTCGCGCTGTCGGTCAGCGCCGGCTCGTCGCAGCGCGCGCCGGCGATCGAGGAGCTCTACGCGAACGGCACCCACGCGGCGACGCGTACCTTCGAGATCGGCGACCCGACGCTCGCGAAGGAGCGCTCGCGCAACATCGAGGTCGCGCTTCGGCAGGCGACCGGGCCGCTGCGCTGGAAGGCCGGCGCGTACCGCCAGCGGTTCTCGAGCTACGTCGCCGGGTTCTCGACCGACGAAGACGGCGACGGCGTGGCCGACCGCGTCGACAACACGAACACCATCGCCAACTCGGTGTCGGACCCGACGGCCGGCGAGTACACGCGACTGGCCTACCGGCAGGCGCCGGCGACCTTCACGGGCTTCGAGCTCGAGGCCGCCTGGCAGCCGGTCGCCTCGCCGTGGACGCTGCGCGGTACGGCCGACCGCGTGCGCGGCACGGTCGAGGGCTTCGGCGCCGCACCGCGCACGCCGCCGCTGCGGATCGGCCTGACCGCCGACTACGCGGCCGGCCCGTGGGCGGGCTTCGTGTCGGTGCTGAGGGCGTCGGCGCAGACCCGGACCGCGCCGCTGGAAACCGAGACGCCAGGCTACACGCGGGTCGACGCCGAGGTGTCGTACGGCTGGTCGCTCGGCGCCGACCGGCGTGCGACGCTGTTCGTGCAGGGCCGCAACCTGCTGAACGAGGACATCCGTCTCGCGACCTCGTTCGTCCGCGACGTGGTGCCGATGCCCGGCCGCTCGGTCTGGGCGGGGCTGCGCCTGCGGATGTGAGCGCGGGCGGGCTCGGGTCGGGATCCGCCCGGAACGGGCCTCAGCGGATCGCGACCGGCTCGCCGTCGCTGAGCCGATAGTAGACGCCCATCGGGTCGTCGCGCAGCACCTCGAGCCGGCCGGCGACGACGATCGGGTCGAAGGTGACCTTCACCGGCGTCTTCGCCTTCACCTCGACGATGCCCTCGGGGCCCGCCGGGATGCAGAACGCGCAGGTCTGCGACGTGACGGTCAGCAGGAAGTGGCTCTGCTTCTCGCCGGTCTGCAGCGGCATCATGAAGCCGACGAGCTTGACCTCCTGCTTGTCGAGCTTGCGCACCGACGCAGGGAACTCCGGCAGGAAGCGGTCCTTGACCCGCACCGTCTTCACCTGCCCCAGCAGCTCCCAGGGCACCGTGCCCGGCACCACCGGCAGGGGCGGTGAGACCAGCGGCTGCGCGCCCGCGCCGCCGCCGAACGCCGGGGGCGGGTTGCCGCCGGTGACCACGCCCTTCGACGCCGGCGCGGCGCCCGCCTGCGCGGCACCCGACTGCGCGGGCGTCGGCGACGGCAGAGCCGGCTCGGCGCGCGGCAGCGCGCTCTGCGCGACTGCGGACGACGGTCCGGCGAGGTCCGCCGACAGCGCCGCGAGCAGCGCGGCGGCACGGAACACGGCGACGGCGGACGCGCGGCCCGAGCCGCGCCCGGTGCGAAGGAACGGCGCGGCCGCCAGCGTGCGGAACGTGCATGCGATCGGATCCATGTCGAGTCTCCTGCCCGACGGCGGCGCGCCGTCAGTGGCTGTGCTTCATCCCGCAGTATCGGCCCACCGCGATGCCTTCGCACGCCTTGCGCAGCGAATCGTGGCAGGTCGATTCCTTGCCGCCGGCCTCCAGGCACCGCGCGGCGGTGTCGTGCGCGGCCGCGATCGCGCGGTGGCGAGCGATGTCGTCGCGACGGTGCGGGTCCTGGGTCGCGGGCGCGGCCGGGGCCGCGGCCGGCGCGGGCTTCGACGTCGCTTGCGCCAGCGCGGGCCCCGGCGCGGCGAAGAGCGACGCGGCGCACAGGGACGCAGCGACGGACAGCGCGGCGAGGCGTCGGCGATTCGGTCGGAAGTTGTTCATCGGTCGGGATCCGGCAGTCGGTTCGGCGGTCGGTTCGTACGGACGTCGTCGTCGAGGCGCGGGTCGTGCGTCGGCGACGCCTCAGGAGTCGGACAGCGCGGCCGCGAGCGGCGTGCGCGCGGCGAGCCACGCGGGCACCAGCGCGGCGAGGCCGCCGAGCGCGAGCGCGCCCGCCGCGTAGGCCCACTCGATCGTATCGAAGTCCGCGCCGGTCAGCGTCCATTCCCCCCTCGCCTCGAGCCACCGGCCGGCCGCCTCGAGCGCGCCGTGCCCGATCGCGAGTCCGACGACGACGCCGATCGCGGTCAGCAGCAGCCCCTCGCCGAGCAGCAGCGCGAAGAGTCGCGCGGGCGAGGCGCCGAGCAGCCGCATCAGCGCGAGCTCGCGCCGGCGGTCCGACAGCGCCTGGAACAGCGCGACGAACACGGACAGCGCCGCGAGCGCGAGCAGCAGCACGCCGAATGCGCGCAGCCCCTCGACACCGACGCCGACGAGGCGGAACAGGCGCGCCGACTCGAACGCGGGCGATGCCGCCTGCAGCCGCTGCGACGCGTTGATCGCGCGCGGCAGCGTCGCGGCCGCGATCGGCGACGCGTAGCGCACCAGCGCGAGCGTGATCTCTCGGTCCGCCTCGAGGATGCGGCGCTCCTCCTCGTCGGCGGGCTCCCCTTCGTGCGCGAGCCAGACCGACTCGAGCGGCGTCAGGATGAGCCGGTCGACCACGCCGCCGGTCGGCGCGAGGACGCCCACGACCTCGTACGGATCGTCGCCATGCTCGGGGCCGCCCGGCTCGAGCCCATGCGAGCCGACGAAGCGTGCGCCGACGTCGAGCCCCGCGTCGGCCGCGACGCGTGCGCCGATCACCGCCTGCATCGGCGCCTCGAACGCTCGGCCGCGCGCGAGGCTCGCGCCGTGCAGCTCCAGGTACTCGCGCTCGGTGCCGACGATCCGGAAGCCGCGGAAGCTGTCGCCGAGCGAGAGCGGGATCGCGCGCGCCACCAGCCGGTTCGCGCGCAACTCGGCGAGCGCGGCGAGCGGCACGTTGCCCGGCGGCACGTCGAGGTGATAGACGCCGGCCAGCACCAGCTGCAGCGGCGAGCCCTTCGCGCCGACGACCAGGTCGACGCCGGCCGCGTCGCGCGAGAGCCGCGCCTCGGCCTGCTTCGTCACGAGCGTGACGATCACCACCGTCGCCATGCCGAGCGCGACCAGCAGCACCGTCAGCAGCGTGGTCAGCGGCCGTGCTCGCAGGTACGCCCACAGCAGACGCGCGGTGTTCATCGCACCGCTCCGTCGCCCCGGTCGTTCGACATGCGCGCCGGCAGCGCGAGCGCGACCTCGAAGCGCTCGCGCACCCGCGCGTCGTGGGTCGCGATCAGCAGCGTCGCGCCCGCCTCGCGCGCGCGCTCGGCCAGCAGCCCGAGCGCCTGAGCGGCGTTGTCGTCGTCGAGGTTCGCGGTCGGCTCGTCGGCGAGGATCAGCGCGGGGCGGTTCACCAGCGCACGCGCGAGCGCGACGCGCTGCTGCTGCCCGCGCGACAGCTCGCGCGGACGCCGGCGCTCGAGCGCGCCGAGTTCGAGCCGTGCGAGCAGCGCACGCGCCGCGTCGCGGTCGACCGGCTCGCCCGAGAAGTGCTGCGCGGCGAGCAGGTTGTCGAGCACGTCGAGCACGCCGAGCAGCAGCGGCTGCTGCGGCACCAGCCCGACGTGCCGTGCGCGGAAGCGGTCGAGCGCCCGCGGCCCCTGTCGCGCGAGGTCGGCGAGATCCGCGTCGCCGACCGTCACGCGCCCCTCGCGCACCGGCAGCAGCCCGGCGAGCACCGACAGCAGCGTGGTCTTGCCGCAGCCCGAGGGCCCGACGATGGCGCGCTGCGCGCCCGCCGCCACGTCGAGCGACGCCACCTCGAGCACCGTGCGCCCGCCGCGCTCGACGCGCAGCCCATCGACGACGACGCCCCGCGCGACCGCTTGCACGGCGCTCACCGGCCACCCCCGAAAACGACGAAGGCGGGACGGCCCGCCTTCGGGGCGACGCGGCGCAAGCCGGTCGCGGCCATGCGCGGGCTCACCGCGCGATCAGTCGCCGTAGAGCTTCTGGCGCAGCTCGCGCCGTTGCTGGGCCTCGAGCGACAGCGTGGCGGTCGGCCGCGCGAGCAGGCGCGGCACGCCGATCGCGTCGCCGGTCTCCTCGCACCAGCCGTACTCGCCGGAGTCGATCCGCGAGAGCGACTGGTGGATCTTCTTGAGCAGCTTGCGCTCGCGGTCGCGGGTGCGCAGCTCCAGCGCATGTTCCTCCTCGATCGTGGCCCGGTCCGCCGGATCGGGGACGATCACCGTCTCGCGCAGGTGCTCGGTCGTCTCGCCGGCGTTGGCGAGGAGGTCGCGTTCCATCTGCTGCAGGCGGGCCCGGAAGAAGGCGAGCTGCGCCTCGTTCATGTAGGCCGACTCCGGCATCGCGAGCAGCTCGGCCTCGGTCAACAGCTTGGGAGTCTTGGTCGCTGCCATGTTCTTGTCCTAGGTGGGGCGCTTGTCCGGCGCCGCTCGCGCCGTCAGGCCAGACATTGTTTCAAACCCTGGATGAACATGTCCTTCGGAAGTTTCCGTCCGATGAACACCATCTTGCTCGACGGCTTTTCGCCAGGCTGCCAGCGGCGCCCGAGGTCGGCGCCCATCATCATGTGGACCCCCTGGAACACCATCTGGCGATCGGAGCCCTTCACGAAAAGGACGCCTTTATACCGCAACATGTCCGGCCCGTAAACTTGCACCAGACCACCGAGGAAGTCCTCCAGCTTGGTGGCGTCGAAGGGCGTGTCGGACTTGAAGACGAACGAGGTGACCGCCTCGTCGTGCTCGTGCTCGTCGCTGGTGAGGAAGTCGGGCGCGATCTCCAGCACCGCGTTCAGGTTGAAGCCGCGGATGTCGAGGACCTCGCCGACCGGCACCTCGCCGAAGTGCACCGGCTTGACCGGCGCGCGCGGGTTGATCCGCTTCAGGCGGACCGCGAGCGCGTCGCGCTCGGCCTCCGAGACCAGGTCGACCTTCGACATCAGGATGCGGTCGGCGAAGCCCACCTGCTCGGCCGCCTCCTTGTGCTCGTCGAGCGTCTGCCCGCCGTGCTTGGCGTCGACGACGGTGATCACCGCGTCGAGCAGGTAGTACTCGGCGATCTCGTCGTCGATGAAGAAGGTCTGCGCGACCGGGCCCGGGTCCGCGAGGCCGGTGGTCTCGATGATCACGCGGTCGAACTTCGACTCGCCCGACTCGCGCCGCTCGCGCAGGTCGCCGAGGATGCGCACCAGGTCGCCGCGAACGGTGCAGCAGATGCAGCCGTTGTTCATCTCGACGATCTGCTCGTCCCGGCTCTGCAGCAACAGGTCGTTGTCGACGCCCTCCTCGCCGAACTCGTTCTCGATCACCGCGATGCGGTGGCCGTGCTGCTCGGTGAGGATGCGGTTGAGCAGCGTCGTCTTGCCGCTGCCGAGGAAGCCGGTGAGGATGGTGACGGGGACCTGCGGTTGTGCCATGGCTCTGTCCTGCTGTCGGGGCCGGTCAGCCGACCGGCGCTGAAGTGAAGTGCGCGAACGCCGACGCGACGTAGTCGCGCGTGAGCGGTGGGCGGACGATGAAGACGATCCGGCTGCGCCGCGACCCCGGCGCCTCGCCGCCGCCGTCCCAGTGGGCCGGCCAGCGCGGCAGGCGCACCGGCGGATACGTCTGGTGCTGGACCGCGTGCAGCGCGACCGCTCCCTCGCCGGCGACGTCGACCACGCCCTTCACGCGCAGCATCGCATCGCCCGCCACCGAGGTCAGCATCGCCATCGCCTGCTCCAGCCCGTCGGGATCCATCGGCTCGTCGAAGGTGAGCGCGAATGCGTGGATCGACGGGCCATGGCGCGACGCGTCGACCCCTCGCACGCTCTCCGCGTCCCCGATCCCGCCCCCGCCCGCGGCCTCCGCCGGGGCCGGTCGCAGCGCCTCGTCACGCAGCCACCGACGCACGTCGGCGCTCCGCGACGCCGGATCATACAGCCCCAGCCCGAGCACCTTCGCCGCATCCAGCCGACCGCCGACCGCATCGACCCGCTCGGCGCCCGGGTTCAGGCGGTCGAGCTTGCGCCCGAGGCGCGCGAGCGACCCGGCGTCGGCGAGGTCGGTCTTGGTGACGACGATCAGGTCGGCCATTGCCGCCTGCTTGACCGACTCGAAGTGGCGCGCGAGCTGGGCCGCGCCGTGCACGGCGTCGACGGTGGTCACCACGCCCTGCAGCCGGCAGCGCCATGCGAGCATCGGCTCGGCCGCGAAGGTGTGCAGGATCGGCGCGGGATCGGCCAGGCCGGTCGTCTCGACCAGCAGGCGCGAGAACGGCGGCAGCTCGCCGCGGTCGCGCCGCAGCAGCAGCGAGGCGATCGCGCTCGCGAGGTCGGTGCGGATCGTGCAGCACACGCAGCCCGAGGCGAGCAGCACCGTCCGCTCGTCGAGCCGGTCGACGAGCAGGTGGTCGAGCCCGACCTCGCCGAACTCGTTGATCAGCACGGCCGTGTCCGACAGCCCCGGCTGGCGGAGCAGCCCGTTCAGCAGCGTGGTCTTGCCGCTGCCGAGGAAGCCGGTCAGCACCGTGACCGGAACCGGCACGGCGGGCGTCTCGTCCATCGGTTCAGGGGTGCGCGCCGTGCGCGTGCGCGTGCGCCGGCTCGGCCGTCGCAGTGCCGGTGCAGTCCGCGCACAGGCCGAGCACGGTCAGTTCGACCTCGTCACCGGCGAACCCGTCCGGCAACATGCCGCGCACGGTCCGCGCGAGACGGGGCGACGCCTTCATGCAGAACATCCGCTCGCAGCGGCGGCACTTGAAGTGGCCGTGCTGCGGCCCGTGGCCCTCGTGCGCGCCGTGGCCGTCGCCGTGCGCGGAGAACCGCCAGACGCGGTCGGGTCCGGACACGCGGTGCGCGAGACCCGCCTCGACGAGCCACTCGAGCACGCGGTAGAGCGTCACGCGGTCGAGCAGCTCGTGGGCGTCGCCCTGTTCGAGCCGGCGCTGCGCGTCGGTATGCGTCAGCGCCTCGTCGGCCTGCATCAGTACCGCCAGCACCTTGACCCGTGCGCCGGTGACCCGGGCGCCGGTCGCCCGCACCCGCTCGCGTGCCTGTTCGAGGATCGAGGCCACCGTGCCCTCCGGGTCGCAGGAGGAAGATTCTACATCCGGCGCAGCATCAGGCCCTTCAGGTACTCGCCCTCCGGATGGGTCATCGACATCGGGTGGTCGAGCCCGGCCTCGAGCCGCCGCAGCATCTGCGCGTCGACCCGCGCGTCGAACACGGCGCCGGCGACGATCTTCTGGAAGAGGTCGACCGTGATCGCTCCCGAGCACGAGAAGGTGAAGAGCAGCCCGCCCGGTGCGAGCAGCCGCAGCGCCTTCAGGTTGATCTCCTTGTAGGCGCGCGCCGCACGGTCGACATGCTGCGCGGACGGCGCGAACTTCGGTGGATCGAGCACGATCAGGTCGTACGTCCGGCCTTCGGCGAGCATCGTCTTCAGCGCATCGAACACGTTCGCCTGCAGCCAGGTCGACGGCTCGGCGAAACCGTTCTCGCGCTCGTTCGCGGCGGCGAGCGCGAGCGCCTCGGCGGAGGA
Organism: Burkholderiales bacterium; assembly: GCA_020248665.1. GTDB lineage: Bacteria > Pseudomonadota > Gammaproteobacteria > Burkholderiales > Burkholderiaceae_E > UBA4615. Next base: position 9,189 of record JADCHE010000028.1, read on the forward strand.
GTCGATCGAGGTCGCCTCGGTCGCGCCGCCGTGGCGCGCGGCGAGCGTGAAGCCGCCGGTGTAGCAGAAGCAGTTCAGCACGCGCCGGCCCGCGGCCCAGCGGGCCACCAGCGCACGGTTGTCGCGCTGGTCGATGTAGAAGCCGGTCTTGTGGCCGGCGACGACGTCGACCCGGTAGCGCACGCCGTGCTCGACGATCGACACCGGGGCCGGCACCTCGCCGCGCAGCGGGCCCTCGCGCGGCGCGAGGCCCTCGCGCTCGCGCGCGGCCGCGTCCGAGCGCTCGTACACGCCCGCGCAGCCGGTCGCCGCGACCAGCGCGTCGACGATCGTGTCGCGCCAGCGCTCGACGCCGGCGGCCAGGCACTGCACGACCAGTTGGTCGGCGTAGCGGTCGACCACGCAGCCGGGCAGCGCGTCGGCTTCGCCGAACACCAGGCGCAGCGCGTCCGACTCGTCGCGCAGCGCGTCGCGGCGGGCGACGGCCGCGGCGACGCGCGACGCGATCAGCGCCGCGTCGACCGGCTCGGCCTCGTCGAAGGTCCAGGCGCGCGCGCGGATCGCCGACGCCGGGCTGTACGCGGCGCGGGCCAGGAAGCGCCCGTCGGCGCCGAGCACGCGGACCGCGTCGCCCGGCTCGGGCCGCCCCGCGACCTGCGCGACCGCGGTCGCATAGATCCACGGGTGCCGGCGCAGCAGCGACTTCTCCTTGCCCGGCTTGAGCACCAGTGCCGGCTCGGTTCGTGACATCAGGACTCCGATCGGCGCCGGGCGCGGGGATGGGCGGCGTCGTACACCGCGGCGAGCCGCTGGAAGTCGAGCGAGGTGTAGACCTGGGTGGTCGCGATGCTCGCGTGGCCGAGCAGCTCCTGCACCGCGCGCAGGTCGCCGCTCGACTGCAGCAGGTGGCTCGCGAACGAGTGCCGCAGCACGTGCGGATGCACGTCGGCCGGCACGCCGCGCTCGACCGCGAGCCGGCGCACCCGCCGCTGCACCGAGCGGTTCGACAGCCGGCCGCCGCGGCGCGCGAGGAAGAGCGCGTGCCGGTCGGCGTCGGGATGCAGCGCGAGCCAGCGCGCGCGGGCGGCGAGCCACGCGTCGAGCGCCGCGAGCGCCGGGCCGCCGACCGGCACCGTGCGCCGCTTGCCGCCCTTGCCGAGCACCTGCACCTCGGCCTCGTCGCGCGCCAGCCAGCCGGCCGAGCGGTACGCGCCCGCCTCGACGTAGCGCGCATCCAGCCCGGTCAGCTCGGACAGCCGCAGCCCGCTCGAATAGAGGAGCTCGACGATCGCCTGGTCGCGCAGCCGCTCGAAGGCGAGCGCGTCGGGATAGGACGGGTCCGCGGGCACGTCGTCGCCGCCGTCGACGAAGCGCAGCGCGAGGTCGGGCGGCAGCGCCTTGGGCAGCCGCTTCGGGCGGCGCGGCGCGCGCACGCCGCGCGCCGGGTTCGCGTGCAGCTCGCCGCGCCCTGCGAGCCAGTCGAAGAAACCGCGCCACGCGGACAGGCGGCGCGCGATCGAGGTCGGCGACAGCCCCTCGCGCGCGGCCTGCGCGATCCAGCGCCGCACGTCGCCCTCGTCGATCGCCGGCCACGCGCGGCCGTCGGCGTGCCCCGCGAGCGTCGCGAGTTCGCGCCCGTAGCCGTCGAGCGTGCGCGGCGAGCAGCCCCGCTCGGTGCGCAGGCGCAGCAGGTAGCCGTCGATCGCGGCGTCGGTGCGCTCGGCGGCGGCCATCGCGCGCCCCGGGGCCGGCCGGCGCGGGCCGCTCAGTCCGCGAGCAGCCGCGACAGCGCGGCGCTCGCGATCTCGGCGATCCGCTCGAGGAACGCGGTGCCCATGCCGGTCTGGAACCGCGCCGGGTCGGGCGAGCCGAGCACCAGCAGCCCGAAAGCCCCGGGCGCCGCGCCGACGCGCATCGCGAGCAGCGCGATCGAGCGGGTCTGCGTGCCGCCGCCGGGCAGCCAGGTCGCCGCCCTGAAGTCGGCGTTCGGGCCGCAGTACGGCTGGCGCACGCTGTCGGCGAGCGTGCGCACCTCGGGCTCGACCTCGGCGGCCGCCGGCAGCGACGCGTGCGCCGCGTCCACGCCCCAGAGCCTCAGCGCGACGTGCGGCACCGAGAAGTCGTCGAGCATGCCGGCGACGACCCGCTCGGGCAGCGCCTGCACGTCGCGGGTGCGCAGCAGCTCGCGCGTCCAGTGCTGCAGCTTCCCGGCGATCGCGTCGTTCTCCTGGCCGATCCGCAGCAGCTCGGCGAGCCGCATCTCGAGCGCCTTGTTCTTGTCGCGCAGCAGGTCGACCTGGCGCTCGACCAGCGAGACCGCGCGCCCGCCGTGCGGATGCGGCACCGTGATCGACGCGAGCAGCTCGGCGTTCGCCTCGAAGAAGCCGGGGTTGTCGCGCAGGTACTGGGCGACCTGTTCGGCGCTGGCGGGGCTCGTCATGCGAAGGATTCCGGGTGGAGGCGCGCCGCGTCAGGCGGCGGCGGGCAGGTCGGTGGGGAACGCGGCGTCGAGGTCGATCTCGCCGGTGAACACGGAGGTCGCCGGGCCGGTCATGCGTACCGGGCCCCCTCGCCAGTCGATGGTCAGCACGCCGCCGCGGGTCGCGACGTCGACGCGCGGCGCGAGCCGGCCGCGGCGGATGCCGGCGACCACCGCCGCGCAGGCGCCGCTGCCGCAGGCGAGCGTCTCGCCGGCACCGCGCTCGAAGACGCGCAGCCGCGCGCGCTCGGGCGACACCACCTGCAGGAAGCCGGCGTTCACGCGGCGCGGGAAGCGCGGGTGCGCCTCGACGAGCGGGCCCTCGACGGCGACCGGCGCGGTGTCGACGTCGTCGACCACCTGGACCGCGTGCGGGTTGCCCATCGACACGACCGACACCCAGCGCGTGCCGCCGGGCAGCGCGAGCGGCCACAGCGTGTCCTCGCCCTCGCGCCGCCCCTCGAGGCCCGAGGCGTCGAACGGCACGCGGGCGGGATCGAGCACCGGCTCGCCCATGTCGACGGTCACGCGGCCGTCGTCCTCCATCCGCGGCTCGATGACGCCGGCCATCGTGCGCACGCGGATCGCGCGCTTCGCGGTCAGGCCCTGGTCGAGCACGAAGCGCACGAAGCAGCGCGCGCCGTTGCCGCACTGCTCGACCTCGCCGCCGTCGGCGTTGAAGATCCGGTAGACGAAGTCGACGTCCGGGCCGTCGCCCGGCTCGACGAGCAGCAGCTGGTCGGCGCCGACGCCGAAGTGCCGGTCGGCGAGCGCGCGCCACTGCGACGGCGCGAGCGCGACGCGCTGGCGCACGCCGTCGAACACGACGAAGTCGTTGCCCGCGCCCTGCATCTTGGTGAACTTCAGCCGCATCGGCCGATTATCGCTCAATCGCCGTAGGGGCCCTGCTCGCCCGGCGGCCGCGTCTTGAAGCGCTTGTGCGACCACAGGTACTGCTCCGGGCACTCCCGGACACGGTCCTCGATGAAGGCGTTGAGCCGGCGCGCCGCTGCCTCGTCGCTCTCGCCCGGCACGACCGGCCACGGCGGGTAGAACGTGCCGACGTAGCCGTCGGGCGTCATGCGCGAGACGAAGGGCAGCACCGTCGCGCCGGTCAGCTGCACCAGCCGCGAGGTCGCGGTGACCGTGGCCGCGGGCACGCCGAAGAACGGCACGAACACCGCGTCGCGCACGCCGAGGTCCATGTCGGGCAGGTAGTAGAACGGCAGCCCCCCGCGCACGAGCCGCACCGCCGCGCGCACGCCCTGGCGGCGCGACAGCACGACCGCGCCGCCGAAACGCTCGCGGCCCGCGCGCATCGCCGCCTCGAGCACCGGGTTCTTCTGCGGCTGGTACATCGTCACGAAGCCCGAGATCATCGCGAGCCGCATGCCGCAGGCATCGAGCCCGACGAAGTGCGGCGCGAGGATGATCAGCGGCCGGCCGAGGTGCTCGCGCACCAGCGCCTCGTTCTCGATGCGCACCAGCGCGCGCACCCGCGCCTCCGGGCCGGACCAGACGACGAAGCGCTCCAGGATGCTGCGCATGAACCAGCGGAAGTGCGCGTGCCCGAGCCGCCGGCGCTCGCGCTCCGGCATTGCGGGAAAGCACAAGCGCAGGTTGACCAGCGTCACGTGGCGCCGCGGCCTGGCGAGCCACCACGCAAGCGTGCCGAGCACGCCGCCCAGCGCGCGCAGCGGCCGCAGCGGCAGCCGCGAGACCGCCCGCAGCGCGGCGAGCCCGGCGCGCGAGGCCCAGTGGCCGCGCACGGGCCCGGCGGCGTCGGCGCCGTCCGGTGCGTCGCTCAACCCCCGGCCCCGGCGCCGTCGGCCGCGCCGCCGTCGGCGGGGGTGGCGCGGGGCGGCGTCTTGTAGCGGTTGTAGCCCCAGAAGTACTGGTCGGGGATCGCGCGGATCATCGACTCCATCGCGCGGTTGACCGCCTCGGGCGTCGGCTCGCCGTCGAACGCCTCGAAGCGCACGCGCCAGCCTGCGCCCGCCGGCAGTCGCTCGCCGCAGGCGAGCAGCACCGCCGCGCCGGTCAGCCGCGCGAGCCGCTGCGGCAGCGTCATCGTGTAGGCCGGCCGCCCGAAGAACGGCGCCCACACGCCGTCGCCGTCGCTCGGCACCTGGTCGGGCAGCACGCCGATCGCCTCGCCGCGCTTGAGCGCGCGAAGCAGCCCGCGCACGCCCGACGCGGTCGCCGGCACCGGCCGCACGCCGGGCGAGGCGCGCCCGGTCTCGACCAGCCTTCGCACCGCGGGCAGCCGCGGCGGCTTGTAGAGCACGGTGATCGGGCCGCTGCGGGCGACCGCGCGGGCGGCCGCCTCGAAGCACCCGAGGTGCGGCGTCAGCAGCATCACGCCGCGACCGCCCGAGCGCGCGCGATCGAGCACGTCCTGGCCCTCGACCACGATGCGGGCCTCGACGCGCTCGTGCGCGCCGAACCAGACGAACGGCGTCTCGCCCGCGGCGCGGCCGACGTGCGCGGCGGTCCGGCGCAGCCGCGCGTCGTCGAGCAGGCCGGCCTGCGCGAGGTTGTCGGCCGACTTGCGCCGGAAGCGGCCCGACAGCGCGAGCGCAACGCGGCCGAACGCCGCCCCGACCCCCTGCGACCAGCTCAGCGGCAGGCGGGCGACCAAGCGGGCGAGCTGGACGAGCATCGGACGGGTGTGCGGAAAGGGCGGATGCGTGACGGGTATCACCCGGGACCGGCCCGGACGGGTCGCTATAATGCCCGCGCCGCCGAGTTAATGGGACAACTTGCAGGGCGGCCTAGAAGTACTGCTAAAGCGTCGCCGCTTCTCCGAAGTCGGCTACGCCGACCCGGGCAGACGGATCGCAGCCGCGACCCGCGGGCCGGGATGTCCGCCGCCCACTCTAGGAGAACGCATCTTGGCAAAGGATTTCCTGTTCACCTCGGAATCGGTCTCGGAAGGCCACCCGGACAAGGTCGCCGACCAGATCTCCGACGCGATCCTCGACGCGATCTTCGCGCAGGACAAGCATTCGCGCGTCGCGGCCGAGACCCTCGTCAACACCGGCCTGGTGGTGCTCGCCGGCGAGATCACCACCGGCGCGCACGTCGACTACATCGACGTCGCCCGCGACACGATCAAGCGCATCGGCTACGACAACACCGAGTACGGCATCGACTACAAGGGCTGCGCGGTCCTGGTCGCCTACGACAAGCAGAGCCAGGACATCGCGCAGGGCGTCGACGAGGGCCGGGGCATCGACCTCGATCAGGGCGCCGGCGACCAGGGCCTGATGTTCGGCTACGCGTGCGACGAGACCCCGGTGCTGATGCCCGCGGCGATCTACTACGCGCACCGCCTCGTGGAGCGCCAGTCCGACCTGCGCCGCGACGGCCGCCTGCCCTGGCTGCGCCCGGACGCGAAGTCGCAGGTCACGCTGCGCTACGTCGACGGCAAGCCCCACTCGATCGACACCGTCGTGCTGTCGACGCAGCACGCGCCGGACATCGAGCACGGCAAGCTGACGGAGGCGGTGATCGAGGAGATCGTGAAACCCGTGCTGCCGCAGGAGCTGGTCAAGGGCGAGATCCGCTACCTGATCAATCCGACCGGCCGCTTCGTCATCGGCGGCCCGCAGGGCGACTGCGGCCTGACCGGCCGCAAGATCATCGTCGACACCTACGGCGGCGCGGCGCCGCACGGCGGCGGCGCGTTCTCGGGCAAGGACCCGTCGAAGGTCGACCGCTCCGCGGCCTACGCGGCGCGCTACGTCGCGAAGAACATCGTCGCGGCGGGCCTGGCGAAGAAGTGCCTGGTGCAGATCAGCTACGCGATCGGCATCGCGAAGCCGACCTCGGTGATGGTGACGACCGAAGGCACCGGCAAGGTGTCGGACGAGCGGCTCGCCGAGCTGGTGCAGAAGCACTTCGACCTGCGCCCGAAGGGCATCATCCAGATGCTCGACCTGCTGCGCCCGACGTACCAGAAGACCGCCGCCTACGGCCACTTCGGCCGCGAGGAGCCGGAGTTCAGCTGGGAGCGGACCGACAAGGCCGCCGCGCTGAAGGCCGACGCGGGCGTCTGATCCCCGCGGGGCGCGGGGCCGCGCGCGCTGCGCGGCCCCAGCCCCGGCAAAGACACCGCCGCGCCCGCGGGCACCCTGCGGCGCGCGCGACGCACCGACGATGATCCCGGCGGTCTTCCGCGCGGGACATCGCACGTGCTGAACTTCCGTCACCTGCACTACTTCTGGATCGTCGCCCAGGAAGGCGGCTTCTCGCGCGCGGCCGATCGGCTCGGTGTCGCGGTGCAGACGGTCAGCGCGCAGGTCCGGGCGCTGGAGCAGGACCTCGGCTGCGCGTTGCTCAAGCCGGTGCGTACCGGCGTGGCGCTGACCGAGGCCGGCGAGGCCGCGTTCACGCGCGCGGAGGAGATCTTCCGGCTCGGCGAACTCGTGCCCGACGAGGTGCGCGCCGCGGTGAGCGGCGTCTCCGCGCGGCTCGTGGTGGGCATGTCCGACGGCCTGTCGAAGCTCGCCGCGCACGCCCTGATGGCGCCGGTGCTCGGGACACCGTCGCTGCACCTCGTGTGCCACGATGGCGAGGTCGAGGAACTGCTCGCCGAGCTCGCGATGCACCGACTCGATGTCGTGCTCGCATGCCGGCCGCCACCGCCGAAGCCGGGGCTGCGCCTCATCAGCGAACGCATCGCCGTCTCGCCGATCGAGTGGTACGGCCCGGCGCGCTGGCTCGACGAGGCCGGCGACCGCCCGTTCCCGCAGTGCCTGGATGCGCTCCCGGTGCTGCTGCCGACCGGCCACTCCGCGCTGCGGCCGAGGCTCGAGCGCTGGTTCGAGGCCCACGGCCTGCGGCCGCGCGTGGTCGGCGAGTTCGAGGACAGCGCACTGCTCGCGGTGTTCGCCGCGCGAGGGCTCGGCGTGTTCCCGGTGAGCCGGCTCGGCGGCGGCGACGTGACGCTGATGCCCGGGCTCGGGCTGCTCGGACGCAGCGACGAGCTCGCCGAGGAGATCCATGCGATCCGCTCTCGCCGCGGCCAGCACCATCCGCTGGTCGCTCGGATCGTCGAGAACGCGCGGCGGCTCGAGACGCGGCCCTGACCCAGAGCCGGCAGGCCGGCGCAGGTTCTTCCTGATGCCCCTTCCCGTCCGGCCTGCTGGCCGGCGCAGGACGGTCGACGCTAGCGTGGCGGCTCCTCGACACGGGAGATCCACGATGGAAGTGCTGTTCGACGGGCGGGGCTCGGCGCCCGCGGGACTGCGCGACACGGCGGCGCAGCGGCTGCATGGCGCGTTGCGGCGCTTCGCATGGCTGGTGGTCCGCGCCCGCGTGCGGATGTCCGACGTCAACGGGCCGCGCGGCGGCCTCGACAAGCGGTGCCAGGTCGCGCTCGAGACCGCCACCGGCCGGACGCTGCTGGTCGAGTCGGTCGCCGGGGACTGGCAGGCCGCGCTCGCTCAGGCGGTCGAGCGCGCCGGCGCCGCGATCGCCCGCGTCCGGCGACGGCTGCGAGAGATTCCCCGGGTCCGCGCGCGCCGTCGCGCCGACCCCGAGGCGCTCCTGACCTGATCGAGGCCCGGCCGTGGATCGCGACATGAACGCCATCCGGTCGGCGCGCCGGGCAGCCGGCGCCCGTCCGCTGCGCAGCGCCTGCCCCCTGTGCGGCCACGGCAGCGGCGTGACCGTGCACGACCGCGACGGCAAGAGCGGCCGACCGCTCGAGGTCGTCGGGTGCGGCGCCTGCGGCTTCGTGCGCACCGACCCGCTCCCCGCGCCCGGCGCGCTCGCCGCCTGGTACGCCGGGCACTACCGAACCGACTACAAGGGCGTCGCCCGCCCCCGCCTGCGGCACGTTTGGCGCGCGGCGGGCCATGCGCTCGATCGGCTCGCGTTCGCCGCGCCTTTCGTCCGCCCGGGCGCCCGCACGCTGGACGTCGGCGCGGGCGGCGGCGAGTTCGTCGCGCTGCTCGCGCGGCAAGGCTTCGACGCGCACGGCGTGGAGCCCGACGACGGCTACGCCGGCTTCGCCCGACAGACCTACGGCGTGGACGTGCGCACCGGGACGATCGACGCGTTGCCCGAGGGCGCCGACTGGGAGCTGGTGACGCTCTTCCACGTGCTCGAGCACCTCGCCGACCCGGTGGTCGCGCTCGAGCGGCTGCGCCGGCGCCTCGCCCCCGGCGGCACGCTGGTGATCGAGGTGCCGAACGTCGAGCACCTGCGCTGCGCGCCGTCGAACCTGTTCTTCGCGGCGCACGTCCACTACTTCTCGGGGCGCACGCTGGCGCGGGCCGCGGCGCTCGCGGGCCTGGAGCCGGTGTCGCCGTGGCCGCCGGCGCGCTCGCCGAACCTGCGGGTGGCCTTCCGCGCGGCGACCCTGCCGTCGCGCCGACCGGCCTCGGCGAACCCGGGCATCGGCGAGGCGGCGCTGCGACGCGCGCTGAGCGCGCAGTCGATGCGGACCTGGGGACGCTATCTCTCGCCGGCCCGCGCGCTGCCCCGGCTGGCCGCGCGGTGGCGACGGTGGCGGACCGAGGCCACGCTCGAACGCCGGTTCGCCGACGCCGCGGCCGTGCTCGAGCACCGCTACGGCGCGTCGCCGCCGCGCGCTACACCAGCCCGGCCTGCACCGCGTACCGCGTGAGGCTCGCCACGTCGTGCAGGTCGAGCCGCTGCATCAGCGCCCCGCGGTGGAACTCCACCGTCTTCGGGCTGATCGCGAGCTCGCGGGCGATCTCCTTGTTCGACAGCCCGCGCGCGATCGCGCGCAGCACCTCGAGCTGGCGCCCGGTCAGGCCCGTCTGGGCGGCCTCACCCGCCGGCGGCGCGTTCATCGCCTCGACCAGCACGTGCGAGATCCGCGGGCTCAGGTAGCGGTTGCCGGCGATCACCGCGTCGAGCGCGAGTTCCATCTCCGACAGCACGAAGTCCTTGGACAGGAAGCCGTCGGCGCCGGTCTGCAGGGCGCTCATCACGAACTCGCGCGAGTCCTGAGAGGACAGGAACACGATCCGGACCGCGGGCGCTGCGGTCCGGATGCGGGCCACGGCGTCGATGCCGGACATGTCGGGCAGCATGATGTCGAGGAGCAGCACCTCGGGCCGCAGCGCCGCGACCTTCGCGAGACAGTCGGCGACGTCGGACGCCTCGCCGAGCAGGAGATAGCGGCGCGACCCCTCGAGCAGGCTGCGCACGCCCGCCCGCACCAGCACGTGGTCGTCGGCGATCAGGACGCCGCGGCGGAGGTCGGTGGGGTCGACAGACATCCACCGATGCTACCGCCGTGCTCCGGCCGCCGATCGGGCGAATTGGCCGGCCCGAGGGCCGCATCAGCGCTTTTTCGCGTGCCGATGATCGTGCCGGTGGATCTCGCCCGCTCGCCTCTCCCGTCGCTCTTCGGCCTGTCCGGCCTCGTCGTCGCCGAGGACGCGACGGTACAGCGAGCTGCCCGCACGGTCGCCTTCCGGCTCGGCCTCGCGGTCGAGTGCGCCGACGGCGGACGCGCAGCGATCGCCTCGTCGCGCGCGCACGGGGTCGACGCTGTGATCCTCGACCGCGCGATGCGCGAGCTCGACGCGCTCGGCGTCGCGGTCGCGATCCGGGCGCTCGACGCGCACCTGTCCGGGCTGCCGATCGTCGCGCTCGCCGATCCGGCCGACACGCGGCGCATCGGACGCTGCGCCGAGATCGGCATCGACGGGTGGATCGACCGCTCGGTCGAGCCGGCCGCCCTCGCCGCGGCGCTCGGGGCGCGCTTCGAACCGGCGCGCGCGGCGACGCGGCCCGCCCGCGCGGGCCCACCGGCGTCGTGCCCGGCCTCGAGCGCCTGAACCGTCAGCGCTGCGGGACGATGATCCGCAGCGTGTTCGGCCGGCCCGCGCCACGCAGCACCTCGAGCCGGGTGCCGTTCGCCGCCGAGAGCATCGACGCGATCGACAGGCCGAGCGCGAGCCCGCTCGGGTCGGTCGTGGTCGCCCCGCCGCGCCCCGGCCGCAGCGCCGCCAGCACCCAGCGTGGAAGCGGATCGCCGGTGTTGGTCACCGACAGCTGGTAGCCGTTCGCGCCCGCGGCGCCGCGCACCCGGACCGTCGAACCCGCCGGCGCGTGCCGCCGCGCGTTGTCCACCAGTTCCTGCAGCACGCGCGCGAGTTCGGCGCCGTCGAAGGCGACGGTCGCCGGCACCACGTCGACCGCGAGCAGGCGGCCGCCCGGCAGCGGGGTCAGCATCCGACGCACCGCGGCGCCGACCCCGGCCGACGCAGCCAACCGGTCGGACGCGTCCGGCACCAGCACCTGCGCGAGCGCGGCCATCACCGACGCGGTGTCGATCCGCGTCGGGGCGCCCGGCGCCGGCTTCGCGTGCAGCCGCGCCTGCAGCGACGCCCGCTCGAGGTAGCGGGTAGCGTAGCGCGAGGTCGCGGCCGGCACGTCGGGGGCGGGCGCGAGCGCGGCGGGCTGGGGGGCGTCGGTGCGCAGTGCGGCGGGCAGGGTCATCGTCGGGTCGTCCACGAGAGGCCGGCGAGGCGCCGGCGGGTGAAGCCCATGCTAGGCAGCAGCCCGTCGCGGGGCACCCCGGTGCTCACCGGGGCCCGGCCCCGGGGCGATGCCCTGCGGGTGAACGACCGCACGTCGGCGACGTGACGTCCGTCACGGGGAACGACCCCACGCCCCGATCGGCGGCGCTTTCGGATCGCCGCGGCCCGCCCGTATAATCGCGGCTGCCGAGGAGCGCTGCGACCCGAAATGGGCCAGGCTCGGCGACGTCAACCGCGCTCGCATGGTCCCCGGACCCTGCGGGCGTTTTTGTTTTTTCCGGCGCCGCCGGACGCCCGCGTCAACCACATGGAGCGAAACGAATGAGTGCCGTCCTCAAACCCGCCGGATTCACCGACTACAAGGTCGCCGACATGGGCCTCGCCGAGTGGGGCCGCAAGGAGATCCGGATCGCCGAGACCGAGATGCCCGGCCTGATGGCGATCCGCGAGGAGTACGCCGCGAAGCAGCCGCTCAAGGGCGCGCGCATCACCGGCTCGCTGCACATGACGATCCAGACCGCGGTGCTGATCGAGACGCTGGCCGCGCTCGGCGCCGAGGTGCGCTGGGCGTCGTGCAACATCTTCTCGACCCAGGATCACGCCGCCGCCGCCATCGCCGCCGCCGGCATCCCGGTGTTCGCGCACAAGGGCGAGAACCTCGACGAGTACTGGGACTACACCCACCGGATCTTCGAGTGGGCCGACGGCCAGCCGTCGAACATGATCCTGGACGACGGCGGCGACGCCACGATGCTGCTGCACATCGGCACCCGGGCCGCCAAGGACATCTCGGTGCTCGCCAAGCCGGGCAGCGAGGAAGAGATCTGCCTGTTCAACGCGATCCGCCGTCAACTGGCCAAGGACCCGGGCTTCTACGAGCGCAACCTGAAGGCGGTCGTCGGCGTGACCGAGGAGACCACCACCGGCGTGCACCGTCTGTACCAGATGGCCGCCCGCGGCGAACTCGCGTTCCGCGCGATCAACGTCAACGACTCGGTCACCAAGAGCAAGTTCGACAACCTCTACGGCTGCCGCGAGTCGCTGGTCGACGGCATCAAGCGCGCCACCGACGTGATGATCGCGGGCAAGGTCGCCGTGGTCGCCGGCTTCGGCGACGTGGGCAAGGGCAGCGCGCAGGCGCTGCGCGCGCTGTCGGCCCAGGTCTGGGTCACCGAGTGCGACCCGATCTGCGCGCTGCAGGCCACGATGGAAGGCTTCCGCGTCGTCACGATGGAGTACGCGGCCGACAAGGCGGACATCTTCGTCACCGCGACCGGCAACAAGGACGTGATCACCTACAAGCACATGGCGGCCATGAAGGACCAGGCCATCGTCTGCAACATCGGTCACTTCGACAACGAGATCGACGTCGCGGGCCTGAAGGAGCACTGCACCTGGGAGAACATCAAGCCCCAGGTCGACCACGTGATCTTCAAGGACGGCAAGCGGATCATCCTGCTGGCCGAAGGCCGCCTGGTGAACCTCGGCTGCGGCACCGGCCACCCGTCGTTCGTGATGTCCTCGTCCTTCGCCAACCAGACGATCGCACAGATCGAGCTGTGGACGCATCCGGACGCCTACGAGTCGGGCAAGGTCTACGTGCTGCCGAAGCACCTCGACGAGAAGGTCGCGCGCCTGCACCTCAGGAAGCTGGGTGCGATGCTGACCGAGCTGTCGGGCGAGCAGGCCGCGTACATCGGCGTGAAGGTCGACGGCCCGTACAAGCCGGATACCTACCGCTACTGATGCAGTGGCACGCGCCGACGTCGAGCTGGTCGCCCGCGGGCTGGCCGCGTCGCGCAGCGCCGCGCAGCGCCTGATCGCCGACGGCGCGGTCTCGATCGCGCCAGACACCCGCGTCGAGCGGCCCTCCCAGGCGGTCGGGCCGTTCGACACGCTGCGGGTCGCGTCCTCGGACGAGACCCGCTTCGTGTCGCGGGCCGGCGCCAAGCTCGAGCACGCGCTGCGCGAGTCGGGCGTCGATCCGCGCGGCCGTGTCGTGCTCGACCTCGGGATGTCGACCGGCGGCTTCTCCGACTGCCTGCTGCAGGCGGGCGCGGCGCGGGTCGTCGGCATAGAGGTCGGCCACGGCCAGCTGCACCCGCGGCTGCGCGACGACCCGCGCGTGGCCTGCGCGGAGCGGCTGAACCTGCGCGACGCGACGCCCGCGGTGCTGCGCGAGCGCGTGCCCGACCTGCCTCCGGAGGGCTTCCCGATGGCGGTCGCAGACCTGTCGTTCATCTCGCTCGCGAAGGTGCTGCCCAGCATCGACGCACTGCTCGCGCCGGGCGCGACGGTGCTGCTGCTGGTCAAGCCCCAGTTCGAGGCGGGCCCGGCGGCGCTCGACCGGCGCGGCGTCGTCGCCGACCCGGCCGACCGCGAACGCGCGGTCGCGTCGGTCGCCGACGCGTGTCGCGCGCTCGGCTGGACGGTGCACCTCTGCTTCGACAGCGCGCTGCCCGGCGGCGACGGCAATCGAGAGTCCTTCCTCCACGCGAGCGCGTCCGCGCGCCCGTCCGACCGCAGCAGGCCGGCACCATGAGCGCAGCGCCGGGCTGCCCCGAGCACGCTCGCACCGCAGCGCGAAGCGCGAAGGTATCCCCATGAACACGATCCCGGTCAGCTTCGAGTTCTTCCCCCCGAACACGCCCGAGGGGCTCGCCAAGCTGCGCGACACGCGTCGCCAGCTCGCCACGTTCTCGCCCGAGTTCTTCAGCGTCACCTACGGCGCCGGCGGTGCGACCCGCGACAAGACACTCGGCGTCGTCGACGAGATCGCGGCCGAAGGCCTCGCCGTCGCGCCGCACCTGTCGTGCGTCGGCGCGACCCGCGAGGGCATCGCCGAGCTGCTCGAGCACTGGCGCGGGCGCGGGGTGCGGCGGCTGGTCGCGCTGCGCGGCGACCTGCCCTCGGGCATGGTCGACGCCGGCGAGTTCCGCTATGCGTCCGACCTCGTCGAGTTCGTCCGCGCCCGCACCGGCGACTGGTTCCGGATCGAGGTCGCCGCCTATCCCGAGACGCATCCGCAGGCCGCCTCGCCCGAGGCGGACCTGGAGGCGTTCAGGATCAAGGTCGCGGCCGGCGCCGACGCCGCGATCACGCAGTACTTCTACAACCCGGACGCGTACTTCCGCTTCGTGGACGCGGCGCGCGCCCGCGGCGCCGACGTGCCGATCGTGCCGGGCGTGATGCCGATCACGAACTACACGCAGCTCGCCCGCTTCTCCGACGCCTGCGGGGCCGAGATCCCGCGCTGGATCCGGCTGCGGCTCGCGGCGTACGGCGACGACCTCGCCTCGCTGCGCGCGTTCGGGCACGACGTGGTCGCGACGCTGGCCCGGCGGCTCGTCGAGGGCGGCGCGCCGGGTCTGCACTTCTACACGCTGAACCAGCCGGGCCCGAGCGCCGCGCTCTGGAGGGCGGTCGCCGGCTGACCGTCCGGGACGCACGGCCGCCCGCCCGTCGGGTGCTGTTGCGGGAGGAGCGCCGCCCGGCCGCTAATCCTAGGGAGCGGAACCGCGTACTGGCTACCATCGATCGGAACGACGGGGCGTGCGCGTAGCAGGCGACCGCGGAACTTCGAAGGAACGGATTGGTGCAGGCCAGCGCACAACAGGTGATCGACGGCGACGATTCGGTGGCGCTGATCACCGCGAGCCGCCGCTATCAGGTTGCGACCTCCGACCTCCAGCTCGGCATGTTCATCGCCGAGCTCGACCGGCCGTGGCTGGACACGCCGTTCCTGCTGCAGGGCTTCCTCGCCGACAGCCAGGTCGAGATCGATACGCTGCGCAAGTGCTGCACCTACGTCTACGTCGACCTCGAACAGTCGAACCCCGAGGTCGTCGACTCGATCCGACGCACCGAGTCGCAGCAGTCCGAGGGCGCCGTCCCGCCGCAGTCCAGGTCGTCAGGGAATTCCACCGTCCGGGAGGTGATCCTGGAGGCCGCCGACCCGCCGACCCAGCCGATCCCGGAGCACCCGGAGCACCCGGAGACGCCGAGCCGCGCGCCGCGCGGCAACCGCGTCTACAAGACCCGCGCGGACGTCCGGATCAGCTCGGACACGCGCGAGCGGTTCCGGCAGTTCGTCCGCGCGACCTCCTCGCCGATGCGCCTCGGCGACGTCGACGATGGAGGTGCGCTCGGTCGCGCGCTCGCGTGGTTGAAGCGCTGCTTCGCCGGCGACCCGCGCCCGATGACGGGCTTCGTCGAGCGCGACCGCGCGAGCCGCGACGCGATCCTCGCGCGGCTGCCGGCGCAGGTATCGCTGACCGAATACGCCGACGCACGGCCGATGGAGCAGGAACTCCCGCGCGCGCGCGGCACCTTCGTGCGCTGCGAGGACGTGCTGAAGACCCTCGCCGCGGACATCAGGGTCGGCCGGATCCCGCAGGTCGCCGAGGTCGCCTCGGCGGTCGACGACATGGTCGCGAGCATGATCGACAACCCCGACGCGTTGATGTGGGTCGCGCGGATGCGCGACGAGGACATCAGCACCTACAACCACGGCGTCAAGGTCGCGCTGTACCTGATCTCGCTCGGTCGTCAGCTCGGCTTCCCGAAGAGGGAGCTGTCGTACCTCGGGCTGATCGGCATGCTCGCCGACGTCGGAAAGATCAAGCTGCCGCGCGCGCTGCTCGACAAGCCGGGCATGCTCGCGCCATCGGAATACCGGCTCATCAAGGAGCACGTGCGCCTCGGGCTCGACGCGATGCGCGAGGCCGGCACGCTGCCGCCCGAGGTCGAACTCGGCATCGCCCAGCATCACGAGCGCCTCGACGGCAGCGGCTACCCGAAGGGCCTGAAGGGCAACGACATCAGCATCTACGGCCGGATGGCGGCGATCGCCGACAGCTTCGCCGCGCTGATCACGCCACGCGCCTACGCGAACCCGTCGGCGCCGCAGGACGCGCTGATGAATCTGTACGAGTGGGCCGGCACCTCGTTCCACGAGCCGCTGGTCGAGCAGTTCGTGCAGGCGGTAGGCGTGTTCCCGGTCGGCTCGCTCGTCGAGCTGTCGAGCGGCGAGGTCTCGATCGTCGTCGCGCACAACCGCGTACGACGCCTCGAGCCGCGCGTGCTCGTGCTGACGTGGCCGGACAAGTCCCCGCTCGCCGAGCCGATCGAGCGCGACCTGCTGACCCAGGGCAAGACCGCGCAAGGCCGGCTGCGGATCGTGCGCGGGCTGCCCGCGGGCGCCTACGGGCTGAAGCTGCGCGACTACTACATGGCCGACGTCGCGCGGGCGAATGGCCTCCCGGCCTGAGGTCGCCGTCCGGCATCCCAAGCGGATGCGGGTCGAGAACCTCGAGCGCCACGCCAGCGCGCTGCTGGCCCGCGCCGGCGCCCCCCGCCCCGCCCTGCTGTCCGTCTCCCTCCTTCGCGACGACCGGATGCGCGCGCTCGCCGGCCGCGACGACGCGTTCGAGGTGCTGGCGACGGTACTCGACCGCGTCGAGCGGACGCTTCGGCCCGGCGACCGGTACGCGGTGGTCGCGACCGACGAGTTGTGGGTCGTGCTCGCGGACGCGCCGTCCGAGGCGATCGCCCGGCTCGCGGCGACCGCGCTGCGCGACGCGGTCGACGGGCACTACGACGCGTGCCTCGACGACGGCACCCCGTGCCGCGTCGGCGTGCGCGGAGCGATCGCCGGCGCCTGGGTCGACCGGCCGCCGGGCGATCTCGTCTCGCTGTCGAGCGCCCTCGGCCGTGCGGTCGCCGATGCACGCAGCGCCGAGGGGCGGATCGCGCTGCGGAGCGCGAGCGGCGACACGCGCAACGCGCGGATCCGGCTCGCCGCTCGGGTGCGCGAGGCGCTCGAGGCGAACGAGTTCGAGATCTGGTACCAGCCGCAGATCCGCCTGTCCGACCGCAGCTGCACGTCGCTCGAGGCGCTGGTGCGCTGGCCGCAGCCCGCGGGCGCGCCGCCGGTCAGCGCGGCGACGGTGGTGTCGATCTGCGAGGAGAACGGGCTCGTCGGCGGCCTCACCCGTTTCTGCGTGAATACCGTGCTGCGACACCAGATGGCCTGGGCGGCGACCGGCTTCGAGCCCCAGGTCGGCATCAACCTCTCGGCGCTGACGCTCGCCGACGCGAGCTTCCCGACGCAGGTCGCGCAGGCCTGCGACACCTGGGGCGTACCGCCGACCCGGCTGCTGTTCGAGCTGACCGAGAGCTCGATCGCGCGCGACGAACGCACGACGCTGGAGTTCATGCACCGGCTGCGCGAGCTCGGCTGCGAGCTGTCGATCGACGACTTCGGCACCGGCTACTCGTCGTTCGCCTACCTGCGCCAGTTCCCGGTCAACGAGCTGAAGATCGACCGCGCGTTCGTCACCGGCCTCGCGACCGAGGCCGCCGACCGGCGGATCGTCAAGGTGCTGGTCGAGCTGGCGCACGCGTTCGGGCTGCGCGCGCTCGCCGAGGGCGTCGAGGACGTCGAGGGCGTGCGCGTGCTCGAGTCGCTGGGCTGCGACCGGGTGCAGGGCTGGTACTTCGCGAAGGCGATGCCAGCCGACGAGGTCCGCGGCTGGGTCAGCGCGCTGGCGGCCGGCCCGCGTCCCGCAGGTACGTTGCAGACGGCGTGACCACCGCGTCGAGCGGGCGGTCGGTCGGCAGCGGGTCGAACACCTCGAGCAGCGCCTCGTCCCAGGCGACACCGATCGCGCGCGGCGGCACGCCGCCGTCGGCGTCGAGCGCAGCGAAGCTGCGGTCGTAGAAGCCGCCCCCGTAGCCCAGCCGGTGCGCCCCGGCGGTGAAGCCGACGCAGGGCACGATCACCACGTCGGGCCGCAGCGCGACGTCGGCCGCGGGCCGCGGGATGTTCCAGACGCCGGGCACCGTCGGCTCGCCCGGTCGCCACGCGACGAAGCGCAACGGCGTGCGCGGCGCGTCGACGACCGGCAGCGCGGTGCGCGCCCCGCGCACGGTCCACAGGCTGGGCAGCGGCTCGAGCGAGGGCTCGCCGCGGATCGGCCAGTAGAGGGCGATCGAGCGGCCCGTGACGTCGCCGAGCAACGCGTCGAGGCGCTCGACGAGGGCCTCGTTCGCCGCGCGTCGCCGTGGCGCCGACAGTCGTCGGCGCGCCTCGATGAGGGCTTGCCGCAACGCGGTCCTCGCGCAATCCCCAGCGGGGGTGCGTGCTATCCTCGATTCGTCCTTCCGCTCCGCCATGGCCGCCCGACGGCCTCCTCCTCGCAGTGAACCGCATCGACACGACAGCAGCCCCGGGGCGTTTCCGGTCGCGTGCGCACGCGGGAATCGCGGCGATCATTGTAGGCGCGATCGCCGCGACCGCCGCCGCGACCGCGGACGCCTCGACGCCAAGGCCCTGCACCCGCGACTGCCCGCCCGCCGCGAAGCCGGCGCGCGCCGCGACGCCCGCGCCGCAGCCGCCACGCGCGACCGAGACCAACGGTTCCGACGAGGCGTTCCTCGCCGCGCGCGCCGCCGCGACGCGCGGCGACGCGGCGCGCCTCGAGCAGCTCGCCCCGCAGGTCGGCGCCTCGCACCCGCTCGCCGCCTACGTCGACGCGTGGCGTCTGCGGCTGCAGCTCGCCGACTACCGTACCGACACCGCGGGCCCGCTCGATGCCGAGGCCCGCGCGCTGGTGGCGCGCCACGCGGGAACGCTCGCCGGCGAGATCGCGCGCCGCGACTGGCTCGTCTCCCTCGGCCGCCGCCAGGTGTGGGGCACCTTCGACGAGGCCTGGGCCGGCCTCTCGCAGCGCGACGACCTCGGGCTGCGCTGCTACGCGCTGCAGTCGCGTGCGGCCGGCGCAGAGCCGGTGATGGCCGAGGCCCGCGAGCTGCTGATGCAGCCGCGCGAGCTGCCCGACGCCTGCAACGGCCTGCTCGGCGCGCTGGTCGCCAACGGCCAGGCAGGCGCCAGCGACCTGTGGCACCGGCTCGAGGCCGCGATCGAGTCCGGCTCGGCCGTGGCGATCCGTCGGGCCGCGACCGCGGCCGCGCCGCGGCTCGAGCCGAA
Source organism: Burkholderiales bacterium (assembly GCA_020248665.1). Taxonomy (GTDB): domain Bacteria; phylum Pseudomonadota; class Gammaproteobacteria; order Burkholderiales; family Burkholderiaceae_E; genus UBA4615. Next base: position 28,186 of record JADCHE010000028.1, read on the forward strand.
GCAGCTCGAGCTCGCGCTGTCGAGGCCCGCCGCGGCGCTCGACGCGTCGCCGACCCGCGAGGTCGTCGCGATCGCGATCCCGCTGCTCGCCCGCGCCGACCCGGCCGAGGCCGCCTCGAGGCTCGAGCTGCTCGCGCCGAAGATGCGCCCCGCCGACCGGACGTTCGCCTGGTCGCAGGTCGCCGCCGCCGGCATGCGCCGGCTGCTGCCCGAGTCGCACGCATGGGCGCAGCAGGCGCGCGGCGTGCGCGCGACCGACGAGACGCTCGCCTGGATGACGCGCGCCGCGCTGCGCGCGCGCGACTGGCCGGCGGTGCGCGCGACGATCGAGCGCATGAGCGAGGCCGGCCGCGCCGACCCGACCTGGACCTACTGGCTGGCCCGCGCGCTGCAGACCCAGGGCTCCGAGGAGTCGCAGCACCGCGCCAAGGTGCTCTACACCTCGATCGCCGGCCGCACCGACTTCTACTCGCAGCTCGCCGGCGAGGAGCTCGGCCTGCGGGTCACCGTGCCCGAAGCGGCTGTGCCCCCGAACGAGGCCGAGCTCGCCGACGCCCGCGCGAACCCCGCCTTCGCGCGGATGCAGAAGTTCCACGACCTCGGCCTGCGCACCGAAGGCAACCGCGAGTGGAACTTCGCGGTCCGCACGATGGGCGACCGACAGCTGCTCGCGGCCGCCGAGCACGCACGCCGCATCGGGCTGCTCGACCGTGCGGTCAACGCCGCAGACCGCACGAAGCACGAGCACGACTTCACGCTGCGCTATCCGTCGCCGTTCGCCGACCGGCTGGTGCCGGTCGCGCGCTCGCAGGGACTGGACCCGGCCTGGGTCTATGGGCTGATCCGCCAGGAGTCGCGATTCGTGATGGACGCGCGCTCGCACGTCGGCGCCTCGGGGCTGATGCAGATCATGCCGGCCACCGCGAAGTGGATCGCCAAGAAGATCGGCGAGCGCGACTTCACGCCCTCGCAGATCAACGAGCTCGACACCAACCTGCGCTTCGGCACTTTCTACCTGAAGACGGTGCACGACGACCTCGACCGCTCGCCGGTGCTCGCCTCGGCCGCGTACAACGCCGGCCCCGGACGGCCGCGCTCGTGGCGCGGCACGCTGCCGCAGCCGGTCGAGGGCGCGATCTTCGCGGAGATCGTGCCGTTCAACGAAACGCGCGGCTACGTCAAGCACGTGCTGTCGAACGCGGCGTGGTATGCGGCGCTGTTCACCGGCGCGCCGCAGTCGCTCAAGGCGATGCTGGGCGAGGTGCAGCCGGGTCCGGCGTCCGTCTCGACCGCGTCGCCGGGCGGCGACTGACCCGCGGTCCGGTCGCGACGGCCGACCCGGATTCGGGCCTTCGGCCACCGGCTTCGCGCTACGATCGGGCATCCGGGCGAGCCGCCCGCCTCCTCCCCACACCGACACGCCGCCCACGCGGCCCGTTCCATGCTCCATTCGCGCATCCTCGTCGTCGGCGGCACCGGCTTCATCGGCACCCACGTGGTCTCGCGCCTGGTCGCGCAGGGCCGCCGCGTGATCGTGCCGACCCGGCGGCGCGAGCGCGCGCGGCACCTGATCCTGCTGCCGACCGTCGACGTCGTCGAGGTCGATCCGCGCGACCCGACCGCGCTCGAGTCGCTCGCCGCCGGCTGCGACGCCGCGGTCAACCTCGTCGGCGTGCTGCACGGCCGCGCCGGGCCTGCCGGTGATCCGTTCGGCCCGGACTTCGCGCGCGCCCACGTCGACGTGCCCAACGCGCTGATCAGCGCGTGCCGCGCCTCGAAGATGGATCGGCTCGTGCACGTCAGCGCGCTGGGCGTCACCGACGGCGGCAAGAACACGCTGCCGTCGCGCTACCTTCGCTCGAAGGCGGCCGGCGAGGAGAAGGTTCGCCAGGCGCGCGACCTCGACTGGACGATCCTGCGGCCGTCGGTGGTGTTCGGCGCCGAGGACCGCTTCCTGAACCTGTTCGCGCAGCTGCAGCGGATGCTGCCGGTGCTCGCACTCGCGAAGGCCGAGGCGCGCTTCCAGCCGGTCTGGGTCGGCGACGTCGCGCAGGCGGTCGTCAACGCGCTCGACAACCCGGCGACGGTCGGGCGCACCTGCGCGCTCGCGGGCCCCGAGGTGTTCACGCTGCGCCAGCTGGTCCAGCTCGCCGGCGTCTGGTCGCGCGGCCGCTCGCGGCCGATCCTGGCGCTGCCCGCCGGGCTCGGGCACCTCACCGCGCTCGCGATGGAGTGGGCTCCGGGCGAGCCGCTGATGACGCGCGACAACCTCGACTCCATGACGATCGACAACGTCAGCGCGCGGCCGATCGACCCGGAGCTCGGCATCGTGCCCGCCTCGCTGTCGGCGATGGGCCCGACGTTGTACGGCGCGACCCGCGAGGCGCGGTTCGACGGCTGGCGGGCGCAGGCACGGCGCTGATGGCCGTGCCGGGCCGGCTCGTCGCCTACGAGGTCGGCGGGGCCGTCCGCGACGCGCTGCTGGGCCTGCCGGTCCACGACCGCGACTGGGTGGTCGTCGGCGCCACGCCCGAGCGGATGGTCGAGCTCGGCTTCCGGCCGGTGGGCCGCGACTTCCCGGTGTTCCTGCACCCCGAGACGCACGAGGAGTACGCGCTCGCGCGCACCGAGCGCAAGACCGCGCGCGGCTACCGTGGCTTCGCGGTGCACGCCTCGCCCGACGTGAGCCTCGAGGACGACCTGCGGCGGCGCGACCTGACGATCAACGCGATGGCGCGGGCAGCCGACGGCACGCTGGTCGACCCGTGGGGCGGCGAGCGGGACCTGCGCGACGGCGTGCTGCGCCACGTGAGCGAGGCCTTCGCCGAGGACCCGGTGCGCATCCTTCGGCTCGCCCGCTTCGCGGCACGCTTCGAGCGCTTCGCGGTCGCGCCCGAGACCCTCGCGCTGATGCGCGCGATGGTCGCCGGCGGCGAGGTCGACGCGCTGGTGCCGGAGCGGGTCTGGCAGGAGGTCTCGCGTGGGCTCGGCGAGGCGCGGCCGTCGCGGATGCTCGACGTGCTGCGCGACGCGGGCGCGCTCGCGCGGCTCGTCCCCGAGCTCGACGCGCGCTGGGACGCGCGGCTCGCGCGCGTCGTCGACGCGGCCGCGCGGGACCGCGCCCCGCTCGCCGCGCGCTTCGCCGCGCTGCTGCACGGCCTCGATCCCGCCGCGGTCGAGGCCGTCTGCGCCCGGATGCGCGCGCCCAACGACTGCCGCGAGCTCGCGCGGCTCGCCGCGGCCGAGCATGCGACGGTCGAGCGCGCCGACGCGCTCGACGCGGCCGCCACGCTCGCGCTGATCGAACGATGCGACGCGGTCCGCAAGCCCGCGCGATTCGCGCTGCTGCTGCGCGCGTGCGACGCGATCAGCGAGGGCCTGCCCGGCGACGGCGCGACCGCGTCGGGCACGCCGCGCCTCGGGGCGGCGCTGCGGGCCGCGCGGGCGGTCGACGCGGGCGTCATTGCCGCCGAGGTCGCCCGCTCGCCCGACCCGGCTCCCGCGGCCGAGCGGATCGGTGCGGCGGTGCGCGCCGCGCGGCAGGCCGCGGTGCGCGCCGCGCTCGACGCCGACGCGGGCTGAAGCGCACCGGACCACGCAGGCACCCGACTGGCAGGTCGCCGACCTCATCGCGTCGCCGGTGATGCGGTTCGCGCCCGCCACGATGGGCGCGATCGCGCTGTCCCCGCCCGACGGCGCGCGCTCGGCGGGTTCACCTGAACGTCAGCCGGACCGCCTCGGCGACGCAGGCGGGCTTGTCCGAACCGTCGATCTCGATCGTCGCGCGCATCACCAGTTGTAGCCCCGGCCGTCCGCCCGGCCCCTCGTCGACCGCGGTGCACGACTGCAGCGCGAAGCGCGCCCGCACGCGGCTGCCGACCCGCACCGGCGACGGGAATCGCACCTTGTTGAGCCCGTAGTTGATCGACATCGTCTCGTCGTCGATCGACAGGTTGCGCTGCGAGAAGCCGGCGAGCAGCGACAGTGTCAGGTAGCCGTGGGCGATCGTCGCGCCGAACGGGCCCGCCTTCGCGCGCTCGGCGTCGACGTGGATCCACTGGTGGTCGTCGGTCGCGTCGGCGAACCGGTCGATGCGTTCCTGAGTGATCTCGAGCCAGTCGGTCAGCGCGAGATCCTGGCCGACCAGACCGGGCAGCTGGGCGTGGGTGTAGTGGTGCATCGGGCGTGTCTCCTCCGTAGGCAGGGCGAAACTACAGCATCCGCGCGATCAGCGCCGCCGCGAGCGACAGCAGGATCGTCGAGGTCAGCGGGATCGACCAGTCGCGGCCGAACAGCCGGAAGTTGAAGTCGCCGGGCAGGCGGCCGATGCCGAGCCGGCGCAGCCAGGGCATCGCGCCCGAGAACAGGAACAGCGCGATCACCGTCGCGATGAACCATTTCACAGCGCGCCCCTGCGGTCGCCGCGCGCGAAGCCGATCGCGTCGTCGGGCACGCCTCGGCCGAACGCGATCGCCTTGAAGAGCTCGCCCATCTCGGCCTCGGACAGCAGCGTCTGCACCGCGCCGAGCGCGCGCACGCGCGCGGGGTCGAGCGACGCGTCGCGCGCGTCGGCCGCGAGCCGGTCGAGCACGCCGCAGTTGAGCAGGAAGCGTGCCTGCGACGCGTAGCCGAGCGGCACGAGGCCCGCCCCGCGGGCGGCGCGCGCGACCGCGCTGAAGTCGACGTGCGCGGTCACGTCCTGCAGTCCCGGCCAGCGCAGCACGTCGCCGTGGGCGTGGTGGCGCCGGTGCGCGATCAGCGTGCCGCCGTCGCGCTGCGGGTGGTAGTACTCGCGGGCCGGGAAGCCGTAGTCGACGAGCAGCATCGCGCCGCGGCGCAGCGCGCGCCCGACGGTGGCGACCCAGGCGGCGGCCTGCTCGCCGAGCTCGGAGCGGTAGCGGCCCGGCCCGAGCCGCGCGAACGGGTCGGCATCGCCCGGGCCGGGGCCCGCGTCGGCGTCGGTGTCGTCCGAGTCGTCGGCGAGGTGCGCATCGTCCGCCGCGCGCAGCGACCGCGCGACCGCCTCGCGCAACGCCGTGTCGGCCGGCAGCGCCGCCCACGCGAAGCCGTCGTCCGCGTCGAGCGCCACGCCCAGCTCGCGCAGCACGCCCGCCTCGTGCTCCCACACGCGCACCGGCATCGCGTCGAGCACCTCGTTGCCGAGCACGACCCCGTCGATCGACGCGGGCAGCGCGTCGAGCCACTCGACCGCCTCGAGCGCCCACGGCGCCTCGCGAGCGATCGTCTCGCGCTGGCGCGCCCGCAGCGCGCCGGACACCTCGACGATCGCGTAGCGGCGCGCGGGCGTGCCGAGCTCGCGCAGCGCGCCGAGCACGCCGGCCGCGAGCCGCCCGGTGCCGGCGCCGAACTCGATCACCTCGGGCGAAGCGTGCCCGAACCACTGCGACAGCTGCACGGCCACGCACTCGGCGAACAGCGGCGAGAGCTCGGGCGCGGTGACGAAGTCGCCTGCGGCGCCGAAGGGTCGCGCGGGGCCGGCGTAGTAGCCGAGGCCGGGCTCGTAGAGCGCGCGCGCCATCCACGCGTCGAACCCGATCCAGCCGCCGGCCGCGCGGATCGCGTCGGCGATCCGCTCCGCGAGCGCGCCGCTGTGCGCGAGCGCGTCCGGGCCGGGCGGGGGCAGCGTCATGCGGTCGATTCTCGCACGCACGGGTACACTTCCGGCTCCATGCCTGTCCCCTCCGACACCGCGCCGAAGGTCGCGCTCGTCACCGGCGCGGCGCGCCGCCTCGGCCGCGAGATCGCGCTCGCGCTCGCGCGCGCAGGCTGGGACGTCGGCATCCACTACGGCACGTCGCACGACGAGGCGCACGCCACCGTCGCCGACGTCGAGGCGCTCGGCCGCCGCGCGGTCGCGCTGCCGGCGGCGCTGCAGGACGAGGCCCAGGTGCTCGCGCTGCTGCCCGCGCTCGCGCACGCGCTGGGCCCGGCCAGCTGCGTCGTCAACAGCGCGTCGCGCTTCGAGTTCGACGCCGCCGCCGACTTCACCTTCGGGTCGTTCGCCGCGCACCTGCTGCCCAACCTCGCCGCGCCGGTACTGCTCGCGCGCGAGCTGCACCGCGGCCTGCCCGACGGCGCCGAAGGGGTCGTCGTCAACCTGCTCGACCAGAAGCTCTGGGCGCCGAACCCCGATTTCCTGTCGTACAGCCTCTCCAAGGCCGGCCTCGCCTACGCGACGACGATGCTCGCGCAGGCGCTCGCGCCGCGCGTGCGCGTGGTCGGCGTCGCCCCCGGCCTGACGCTGCCCAGCTACCTGCAGGACGACGCGACCTTCGAGGCCGCGCACCGCCGGCACTCGCCGCTCGGCCGCTCGAGCACCGCGGCCGACGTCGCCGCGTCGGTGGTCTTCGCGGTGTCCAACCGCTCGATCACCGGCTCGACGATCCTGTGCGACGGCGGCCAGCACCTGCGGCCGCTGCCGCGAGACGTCAGTCTCATGTCCCCGGCGGGACCCTGATCCCATGGACACCCAGTCGATCTTCGTCCGCGGGCTGCGCGTCGACGCGAACATCGGCGTGCACTCGCACGAGAATGGCCGCACGCAGCCGCTGAAGCTCGACGCCGAGCTGCAGATCGCCGACGCGCGCTTCCACCCCTCGCGCGACAAGCTCGCCGAGGTGTTCGACTACCAGACCATCCGCGCCGCGATGATCGAGGTCGTCCGCGACGGGCATATCCACCTGCTCGAGACGCTCGCCGATCGCGTGATCGAGCGGCTGCTCGCGATGCCCGACGTGGTGTCGGTCCGCGTTCGCGTCCACAAGTACACCGCGTTCGACGACGTCGAGGAAGTCGGCGTCGAGGTCACCCGCAGGAAGCAGCCATGAGCGACGCCCCCGCCGGCCGTGCCGCGCTGAAGCTCGAACACGAGCGCAACAAGCTGCACAAGCGGCTGTGCCGGCTCGTCGGCCAGGCGATCGGCGACTTCCGGATGATCGAACCGGGCGACCGCGTGATGGTCTGCATGTCGGGCGGCAAGGACAGTTACGCGCTGCTCGACCTGCTGCGCACGCTGCGCGAGCGCGCACCCGTGCCGTTCGAGCTGGTCGCGGTCAACCTCGACCAGAAGCAGCCGGGCTTCCCGGAGCACGTGCTGCCCGAGTACCTGCGCTCGACCGGCGTGCCGTTCCGCATCGAGGAGCAGGACACCTACTCGATCGTCAAGCGCGTGATCCCCGAGGGCCGCACGATGTGCTCGCTGTGCTCGCGGCTGCGGCGCGGCATCCTGTACCGCGTGGCCGACGAGCTCGGCGCGACGAAGATCGCGCTCGGCCACCACCGCGACGACATCCTCGAGACCTTCTTCCTGAACCTGTTCCACGGTGGCATGCTCAAGGGCATGCCACCCAAGCTCGTCTCCGACGATGGCCGCCATGTGGTGATCCGCCCGCTCGCCTACGTGAAGGAGGCCGACCTCGTGGCCTACGCCGACTGGCGTGCCTTCCCGATCATTCCGTGCACGCTGTGCGGCTCGCAGGAGAACCTGAAGCGGGCCGAGGCCAAGCGGATGCTGCGCGACTGGGAGAAGCGCCACCCCGGCCGCGTCGACAGCGTGTTCTCGGCGCTGACGCGGGTCGTGCCCTCGCACCTGATGGACCGCGACCTGTTCGACTTCGCCGGCCTCGCGCCGACCGGCGTGCCCGACGCCAGCGGCGACATCGCGTTCGACGTCGACCGGGTCTTCGAGGCGCCGCCCCCGGCCGTGCCCACCGCGATCGACGCGGGTGCGATCCCTGTCCGCAGGCGGGCGGCCGCCGACGCCGTCGCGACCACGACGCCCTCCACCGCCGAGGACCCCCGATGAACGCCCCTGCCGCCTCCGCCGAACGCGCCACCGCGGTGCTCGCCGCGCTGCGTGCGGTGCTGCCCGCCGACGTGCTCGTCGCCGGCCCCGTCGACCCCCGCCACCTGCGCGACTGGAACGTGCCCTGCGAGCCGGGCACGGCGCCGGTCGCGCTGGTACGGGCCCGCAGCAGCGACGACGTCGCCGCCACGCTGCGGATCTGCGACGCGCACCGCCATCCGGTCGTGCCGCAGGCGGGCCTGACCGGGCTCACCGGCGGCGCGACGCCGATGGCCGACTGCGTCGTGCTGTCGCTCGAGCGGATGGATGCGATCGAGGCGCTCGACGTCGACGGCTCGACGATCACCGTGCAGGCGGGCGCGACGCTGCAGGCGGTGCAGCAGGCGGCCGACGCCGCCGGCCTGCTGTTCCCGCTCGACATCGGCGCGCGCGGATCGTGCCGCGTCGGCGGCAATGCGTCGACCAACGCCGGCGGCAACCGCGTGCTGCGCTTCGGCATGATGCGCGACCTGATCCTGGGCCTGGAGGCGGTCACGCCCGACGGCACCGTGGTCAGCGCGATGAACACCATGCTCAAGAACAACGCGGGCTACGACCTCAAGCAGCTGTTCATCGGCAGCGAGGGCACGCTCGGCGTGATCACCCGTCTGGTGCTGCGCCTCTACCCGAAGCCGCGCAGCGTCTGCACCGCGCTCGCCTCGCTGCCCGACTACGACGCGGTGCTGCGGCTGCTGCGGATCGCCCGCGAGCGGCTCGGGCCCACGCTCGCCGCGTACGAGGCCATGTGGCCCGACTTCTACGACTTCGCGAACGCGCAGCTCGCGGCCGCGCCGCCGCTGCCGCGCGACGGCTCGATCCACGTGCTGCTCGAGTCGATGGGCACCGACCCCGGGCGCGACGCCGAGCTGTTCGAGGCGACCGTCGCCGCCGCGATCGAGGACGGCTGCGTCGCCGATGCCGCGATCGCGCAGTCGGAGGCGCAGCGCCGCGCGATCTGGGCGGTGCGCGACGCATCGTCGGAGCTGAAGCGCGCGTTCTCGCCGCACGTCGACTACGACGTGAGCCTGCCGGTCGGGCGCATCGGCGCATTCGTGCCCGAGTGCGTCGCGCGGCTGCGCACCGCCTGCGCCGACGTCGGCATCGTCAACTTCGGCCATGTCGCCGACGGCAACCTGCACGTCAGCGTGCAGACCCGGGAGGTCCGATTCACGAAGCACGACGCCGACGAGATCGTCTACGGCTGCGTCGCCGACTGGCGCGGCTCGGTGTCGGCCGAGCACGGCATCGGGCTGCTGAAGAAGGCCTACCTGGGCCACTCGCGCAACGAGGCCGAGGTGGCGCTGATGAAGCGGCTGAAGGCGGCGATGGACCCGAACGGGATCCTGAATCCCGGCAAGGTGTTCTGAGCGGACCCGGGACACCGCAGGCATCCCGAGACGAGGTGCCGGCCGGGATCGACCGCACCCCGCGCGACGCTCACCAGCGGTAGCTCAACCCCAGCGACAGCACCGGCAGCACGTCGAACTTCGCCGCGGTGTCGCGCACCGTCTGCAGTTCGCGCTCGAGCTCGGCGTCGGGGTCGCGTCCGGTCGCCGAGATCTTCGCACGCAGCGACGGCGACAGCGTGCCGGTGACCGACGGCGAGCCGATCAGCACGCCGACGTCCGCGGTGAGGCCCCAGCCCTTGGCGACCGAGTGACCCCAGCCGAGCCCGACGTAGGGCATCACCGAGGGGAGCTCGGCCTTCACGTCGTACCGGTCGGCCGGACCCACCGTCACCGTCGAGCCGCCGATCGTGATCGACGAGCCGGTCGCGGGCGCGCCGCTGAAACTGCCGGAGCTGCGGCCGCCCGACAGGCCGACGCTGAGCCGGAACGTGCCGCGAAACGGATGCCAGTCGCCGAGCGCCGCGAGGCGCAGACTCTTCACGTCGCCCGAGTAGTCGATGCCGTTCTCGCTGAACGTGCGGCCGACGGTGGGCAGCCACGAGACCTCCGCGCGAGCGCCGAGCGTGTCGCCGTAGCGGTGACCATAGCCGGCGAACAGGCCGGCGTTGCCGACGCCCCCGTAGAGCGACTGGCCGGCGGCGGGCGAGGCGAGGCCGGCGGTGGCGACGAGCGCCACGACAGCGGGAACGAGCAGGCGGGTTCGGAGAATGGCGGGCACGGGCGTGGGAGGTGAAGGCGACGTCGGAGCGCCGCCGGGTGCCACGACTGTATCGGCCCGGCCGCGCGGGCCGGCCGCCCTGTCCGACGGGCGGTCGACGCCCGCGGGCGGGCCGGCGGCGTGCCGCCCGGCGCGGTCCGGCCGGTACAATCGCGCGGCGCCGTGTCGACGCGTCGCACAGCAGGACACCCTCCCCATCGTGCGTATCGGCCGTCTCTCCCGGATCCTCGTCGTCGCGTGGCGCTTCGGGCTCGACGAGATCGCCGCCAGCGGCGCGCAGGCGACCCTGGGCTGGCGCTGGACGCTCGGGCTGGCCCGCACGCTGCGCTTCGGGCGCCGGCTCGGCGCGCCTCGCGGCGCGCGGCTGCGCGAGGCGCTCGAGTCGCTCGGCCCGATCTTCGTCAAGTTCGGCCAGGTGCTCTCGACGCGCCGCGACCTGCTGCCCGCCGACATCGCCGAGGAGCTCGCGCGGCTGCAGGACGACGTGCCCCCGTTCCCGTCGGCGGTCGCGATCGCCGAGATCGAGCGCGGGCTCGGCAGGAAGATCGACGCGATGTTCTCGGAGTTCGATCCGCAGCCGGTCGCCTCGGCGTCGATCGCGCAGGTGCACTTCGCGCGGCTGCACGACGGAAAGGCGGTGGCGGTCAAGGTGCTGCGCCCCGGGATGGCCGCGGTCATCGACAACGACCTCGCGCTGCTGCGCACCGCGGGCGGCCTCGCGGTGAGGCTGTCGGCCGACGCGCGCCGGCTGCGGCCGCTCGACGTGATCGAGGAGTTCGACCACTACCTGCACGACGAGCTCGACCTGGTGCGCGAGGCCGCCAACGCCAACCAGCTGCGGCGCAACTTCGCCGACTCCACGCTGCTGCGGATCCCCGAGATGTTCTGGGACTACTGCGCGCAGAACGTGATCGTGATGGAGCGCGTGCACGGCATCCCGATCGGCCGCGTCGACCGGCTCGTCGAGGCGGGCATCGACCTGAAGAAGCTATCGCGCGACGGCGTCGAGATCTTCTTCACCCAGGTGTTCAAGCACGGCTTCTTCCACGCCGACATGCACCCGGGCAACATCCTCGTCGGCGACTCGGGCGAGGACTTCAACCGCTACATCGCGCTCGACTTCGGCATCGTCGGCACCCTGTCGGACTTCGACAAGAACTACCTCGCGCAGAACTTCCTCGCGTTCTTCCGGCGCGACTACCGGCGCGTCGCCGAGCTGCACGTCGAGTCGGGCTGGGTGCCGGCGACGACGCGCGTCGAGGAGCTCGAGGGCGCGGTGCGCGCGACCTGCGAGCCCTTCTTCGACCGGCCGCTGAAGGAGATCTCGCTCGGGCTCGTGCTGCTGCGGCTGTTCCAGGCCTCGCGCCGCTTCAACGTGTCGATCCAGCCGCAGCTGGTGCTGCTGCAGAAGACGCTGCTGAACATCGAGGGGCTCGGCCGCCAGCTCGACCCCGAGCTCGACCTGTGGGTCACCGCCAAGCCGATCCTCGAGCGGTGGATGAACGAGCAGGTCGGCACCCAGGGGCTGGTCGACCGGCTGCAGCAGGAGATGCCTCGGTGGGCGCAGCTGCTGCCGTCGATCCCGCGGCTCGCGCATCGGGCGCTGGTCGCGGCCGGCGAGCGGCGCGACGAGCGCGTCGAGGACCGCCTGCTCGCGCGGATGGTGGCCGAGCAGCGCCGGATCCGGCTCGCGCTGTGGGCCGCGAGCGCGCTGCTCGCCGCGCTCGTCGCGATCGAAGCCTGGCGGACCTTCGGCTGATCGTCAGCCGCGGCCGACGGAAGGCCGCAGCGCGCCCGCGCGCGGCGGACGGGCCGACTGCGCGGTGAACGCGAAGTCGACCTCGGGCGCGAGCCCCGAGACGATCCGCGCGACGCTCTTGCCGGAGCCGCAGGCGTGGGTCCAGCCGAGCGTGCCGTGGCCGGTGTTCAGGTACAGGTTCGGCAGCTTGGAGCCGCCGATGATCGGCACGTTGCTCGGCGTCGCCGGCCGCAGCCCGGTCCAGAACTGCGCCTCGGCGGTGTCGCCGGCGCCGGGGAAGAGCTGCTCGACACGGCGCACGATCGCCTCGCAGCGCACGCGATTCAGGTCGCGGTCGTAGCCGTTGAGCTCCGCGGTACCGGCGATCCGCAGCCGGTCGCCCAGGCGCGAGAACACCAGCTTGTACTCGTCGTCGGTCAGCGAGACTTGGTGGGCCTTCGAGGCGTCCTTCACGGGCATCGTCACCGAGTAGCCCTTGGCCGGGTAGATCGGCAGCCGGATGCCCAGCGGCTTCACCAGCAGCGGGCTCAGCGAGCCCATCGCGACCACGTAGGCGTCGCCGCGGACCCGGCGGAAGCGGCCTTCCGCGTCGGTCGCCTCGACGTGGTCGATCTCTCCGCCGGCCTCGCGCAGCGCGGTGACCGTGTGGCTCATCAGGAAGCGCACGCCGGCGGCCTCGCACCGCCTCACCAGCTCGCGCGCGAAGCGGTTCGCGTCGCCCGACTCGTCCTCGGCGGTGTAGGTGGCGCCGGCCAGCCGGTCGCGCACCTGCGCGAGAGCGGGCTCGATGCGCACCGCCTCGTCGGCCGAGACCACACGACGGTCGCAGCCGAGCGCGCGCATCTGCGCGGCCGGCGCCTCGGCGGCGTCGAACTCCTTCGGGTTCGTGTAGAAGTGCAGGATCCCCTGGGTGCGCTGGTCGTACTCGAGGCCGGCGTCGCGGCGCAGCTGCCCGAGCGTCTCGCGGCTGTAGGTGCCGAGCCGCACGATCTGCTCGATGTTGTGCCGGGTGCGCGCGGGCGTGCACTCGCGCATGAACTGCAGGCCCCACAGCCACTGGCGTGCGTCGGCGCGCAGCCGGAACAGCAGCGGCGCGTCCTCCTTGCCGAGCCACTGCAGCACCTTGAGCGGCGCGCTCGGGTTCGCCCACGGCTCGGCGTGGCTGACCGAGATCTGCCCGCCGTTGGCGAAGCTGGTCTCGGCGGCCGGCGTGGCCTGGCGGTCGACGACGGTGACGTCGTGGCCGAGCTGGCGCAGGAACCAGGCGGAGGTGACGCCGAGCAGGCCGGCACCGAGGACGACGACGTTCATGATCCGTGCTCCTGTGATGGAAGGGACTACTGCGCCTGGAAGTCGATCGACTTCGCGATCGCGCGGAACTTGGCGGTGCCGTCGGCGTAGGCCTTGCCGACCGCCTCGAGCGGCAGCGGATCGGCGATCACCAGGCTGTGCGCATCGAGGCCGGCGCGCACGGCGGGATCGGTGAGCGTGTCGGTGATCGCGCGGTGCAGCCGCTGCACGACGGCCTCCGGCGTGTCCTTCTTCACGAAGTAGCCGGTCCAGATGTCGAACGTGAAGTCCCTGACCAGCTTCGACTCGGCGATCGCCGGAAACCCCTTCAGGCCCTCGCGCCGGTCCTTGTTTAGCATCGCCAGCACCTTGAGCTTGCCCTGCTTCGCGAAGTCGTCGTAGCGCCGGCCGTAGGGCGCGAGGAAGAGGTCCACCTCGCCGGCGAGCAGGTCCTGCTCGGCAGGCTGGCCACCCTTGTAGGGCACGTGCACCATCGGCACGCCGGTCGTCTTCGACAGGTGCTCGCCGAGCAGGTGGTAGAACGAGCCGACGCCGACGCTCGCGTAGGTGAGCGGCTTGCCGGCGGCGGCAGCCTTGCGCGCGTGCTCGACGAACTCGTCGACGCTCGAGACCGGCAGGCCGGCCCGCGCGAGGAACGCGATCTGCGCGGTGGCGATCATCTGCACCAGCCGGAAGTCCTCGCTCCTGAACCGGATCGACGAGATCGCGAGCGGCGCGAGGATCAGCTCGTTCGGCGAGCCCTGGAACAGCTGGTGGCCGTCGGCCTGCGCGGTCAGCACCTTCGTCGCGCCGATCGAGCCGCTGCCGCCGGCGACGTTCTCGACGATCACCGATTGCCCGAGCCGGCCGCCGAGCGAGGCGTTGACGGTGCGGGCGATGATGTCCGACAGGCCGCCGGCCGGGTACGGCACGACGATGGACACCGGGCGGGTCGGGTATGCCTGCTGCGCGGAGGCCGCTGCGGGAAGGGCCATGCCGGCGCCGAGGGCCGACAGGCCCAGGAGAGTGGATCGCTTGGTCGGGTTCATGCGGAGCCTCGCTGACGGGTTCCGTCGGCGTCGCGGCGTCGGATGACGATTCGATGACGGATGCGACCGATTCTGGGAAGCGCCCGCTCATGTGTCCAATGCATTATTCTCCTTGTTGTCATTCGTCATTAGACTGGATCGGGCAATGAACATCCGGCACCTGGAGCACCTGCTCGCGATCGCGGAGACCGGCTCGTTCAGTCGCGCCGCTGAGCGCGCGTTCATCACGCAGTCGGCGCTCTCCCGCAGCATCCGCGCGCTCGAGGCGACGCTCGGCGGCCCGGTCGTCGACCGCATCGGCAAGCGCAACGAGCTCACCGCGCTCGGCCACGACGTCGTCGAGCGGGCGCGGCGGATCGTCCTCGACGCCGAGGAGCTGCAGCGCAGCGCCGCGCTGTTCGCCGGCGGCAGCGGCGGCACGATCCGCGTCGGGCTCGGGTCGGGCCCCGGCGCGATGCTGATGACCCCGCTGCTGCACCACGTCGCGACCCGCCGTCCGGGCGTGCGCGTCGAGGTCTCGCGCGGCTCGACCGAGCTGCAGCTCGGGCAGCTGCGCTCGCGCGCGCTCGAGGCGCTGGTCGTCGACGCGCGCCGGATCGCGCCCGCGCCCGACCTGCGGGTCGAGCCGCTCGGCGAGATGCGTACGGGCTTCATCGCCCGCGCCGACCACCCGCTCGCCGCGCGGCGCCGGGTGGCCTTCGAGGACGTGCTCGAGTGGCCGGTGGCGACCACGCCGCTGTCGGCGGAGGTCGCCAGGCTTCTGGTCGAGCAGTACGGGCCCCGCGCCGACCCGGCCGCGATGGCGACGTTGCGCTGCGAGGACATCGGGGCGCTGATCGACACCGTCTCGCGCTCGCAGGCGGTGTACCTCGGCATCGTCGCCCCCGCCCGCGAGGCGATCGCGCGGCGCCGCCTCGCCGAGCTTCACCTCGCGCCCCGGATCCAGGCGACCGCCCGGTTCGCCTACGTCACGCTGGCCGGCCGGACCGAGGCGCCGGTGATGCGGACCTTCCGCGAGTTCGTCGCCGAGCGCCTGCGGGACTGAGCCTGAGGCAGCCGTGGCGGATTCGGCCACGGGTCGTACGGAAATCGTTGTCCGGGCCGCCGTCCTCCGCTAGCGTCGGCGTCACGCCGATGAGTCGCCGCGGCGGGCCGTTGCCGACGCCACCCCACGCCGGAGGTCGCTCCCATGCTCGTCACGTCCGTCGCCGCATACCTGCTGTTGACGATCGCCATCGGCTGGTACGCCGCCCGTCGCGTCCACACCGCGAAGGACTACTTCGCAGCCGGCCGCAGCCTGCCGCTCTACATGAACTTCGCGACGGTGTTCGCGACCTGGTTCGGCGCCGAGACCGTGCTCGCGGTGTCGTCGACGTTCCTGAAGGACGGACTGTCGGGCGTGGTCGCCGACCCGTTCGGTGCGGCGACGTGCCTGGTGATCGTCGCGCTGGTGTTCGCGCGGCGGTTCTACCGGCTGAACCTGCTGACCATCGGCGACTTTTACCGCAAGCGCTACAACCGCACGGTCGAGATCGGCACGGGCGTCGCGATCACCCTGTCGTACCTCGGCTGGGCGAGCGCGAACCTGCTCGCGCTCGGGATCTGCTTCAACGTGCTGACGCAGGGTGGCATCACGCTCGAGCAGGGGATCATGCTCGGCGCGGCGGTGCTGGTCGTCTACGTGCTGTTCGGCGGCATGTTCGCGGTCGCTTTCACCGACCTGTTCCAGACCACCGTCATCATCCTCGGCCTGCTCTACATCGCGTTCACCCTGGGCGGGCAGGCGGGCGGTGCCGACAAGGTGATCGAGGCCGCGGTGTCCGAGGGCAAGCACGTGCTGATCCCGAGCGTCGAGCCGCGCGACCTGATCGCGCTGTTCGCCGCGTTCATCACGATGGCGCTCGGCTCGATCGCGCAGCAGGACGTCTTCCAGCGCGTGACCTCGGCGAAGGACGAGTCGACGGCGGTCAAGGGCACGCTGTTCGGCGGGCTCTTCTACTTCGTGTTCGCCTTCGTGCCGATGTTCATCGCGGTCTCGGCGCTGCTGATCGATCCGAAGGCGGTCGAGGCCGGGCTCGCCAGCGACGGTCCCGAGTTCCAGCTGATCCTGCCGAACCTGATCATGAACCACGCGACCGGACTCATCCAGGTGCTGTTCTTCGGCGCGTTGCTGTCGGCGATCCTGTCGACCGCGAGCGGCGCGCTGCTCGCCCCGACCGCGATCTTCACCGAGAACATCCTCAAGCCGCTGACCGGTGGCCGGATGGGTGACCGGCAGCTGGTGACCACCGGCCGAGTGATGCTGGTGGTGTTCACCGGCTCGACGATGCTGTTCGCGCTGAACAGCGAGGCGTCGATGTACGAGATGGTGCAGAACGCCTACAAGGTCACGCTGGTCGCGGCGTTCACGCCGCTCGCCTTCGGCATGTTCTGGCGCGGCGCGACGCCGCAGGGGGCGGGGCTGTCGATCGTGCTCGGCCTGGCGACCTGGATCCTGATGGAGCAGCTCGCGCCGGAAGGGCTGCTGCCGCCGCAGCTGGTCGGGCTGGGCGCGGCGATCTTCGGCATGGTCGCCGGCTCGCTCGCGCCGCAGGTCCTCGGCGGCCGCGGCCATCCCGAGGTCGTCGACGAGGCGCTCACCGGCCGGCCCGCGCATCCGCACGGCCACGGGCACGGCGCGAGCTCGCATCCGTCGCGCGCCGCGCACCGGTGACGCTCCCCGCCCTCGACCCGGTGCGCACCGTGCGTGCCGGGGTGCTCGACGTGGCGTACCACGCGGGCGGGCCGGCCGACGGGCCGGCGGTGTTCCTGATGCACGGCTTCCCGTACGACGTGCACGCCTACGCCGAGGTCGCGCCGCGGCTCGTCGGACGGGGCTGCCGCGTGATCGTGCCGTACCTGCGCGGCTTCGGCCCGACGCGCTTCGTCGACGCGGCCACGCCGCGCTCCGGCGAGCAGGCCGCTCTCGGCGCCGACCTGCTCGCGCTGATGGATGCGCTCGCCGTCCCGCGCGCGGTGCTCGCCGGCTACGACTGGGGCGGGCGCGCGGCGTGCGTCGTCGCGGCGCTGTGGCGGGAGCGCTGCAGCGGGCTCGTCTCGTACAACAGCTACAACATCCAGGACATCGCGCGCGCGATGGAGCCGGACGCACCCGACAACGAGCGCAGCCTCTGGTACCAGTACTACTTCCTGACCGAGCGCGGCCGTGCCGGTCTCGCGAAGGACCGGCGCGCGCTGTGCCGTCTGCTGTGGCGCACCTGGTCGCCCTGCTGGCGGTTCGACGAGGCGACCTTCGAGCGCAGCGCGGCCGCGTTCGACAATCCCGACTTCGTCGACGTGGTGATCCACTCGTACCGGCACCGCTTCGGGCGGGTGGCGGGCGACCCGGCGTACGCGGACATCGAGCGGCGCCTCGCCGCGCAGCCGCCGATCACCGTGCCGGCGATCACCTTCGACGGCACCGACGACGGCGTGCGGCCGCCCGCGCCGGCCGAGCGCTCCGCGCATCGGTTCACCGGGCGGCGCCGGCACGCGATCGTGGCGGGGGTCGGGCACGACATGCCGCAGGAGGCTCCCGCGCCTTTCGCCGACGCGGTGCTCGAGCTCGTCGAGGGCGGCCGCGGCTGACCCGGGCGTCGGTCGGGTCGGCCGGCCGCGCTCAGTTCGTCGCGATCGTCCCGGTCGAGCGGGCGGTCGGTCCGGGCCTGAGCGACTCCAGCAGGTCGATCCACTCCTGCAGCTTGCGCTGCAGGTGCTGGCGTTGCCTGGGCGTCGAGATCGCGAGCATCCGCGCGCTCATCGCGTCCGACGCGGCGAGCGAGCTCTCGGAGAACGGCCGGCCCGGGCCGTCGCGCACCTGCGCGTAGCGCATCAGGTGCTCGCGCATCCAGGCCGATGCGGTCGCGGCGTCGGGGCGCTCGGTACGGATCCGGTCGAAGGTCGCGACCAGGTCCTGCTGGCGCAGCAGGCGCTGCGCGAACCACTGCTCCTCCGAGTCGGGCACCTCGGCCGCCAGGCGGCGGGCGAGCTGCCTTTGCTCGGCCGTCAGCGTGCCGAGGAACAGTTCCGCGCGATCGAGGTAGCGCTTCGTGCGGACCTCGATGCGTTCGCTCCGGTCCTCGGGCATCCATTCGCGGCGCAGCTTCGCGTTGTCGCGCTCCATCTCGTCGCGCAGCCGGCGCATCTGCGCGGGATCGAGCGTCACCGCAAACTCGGCGACCGCCGGCGCCGCGCGGTCGGCGATCGGCCTCCAGCGTTCGAACATCGCGAGGCGCCAGGCGCGGATGCGCGCCTCGTCGACGTCGCCCTGCGCGACCGTGCGCTGGATCTCCCGCAGCAGCGCCGCGTAGTCGTCGAGCTGCGTACTCCGGTGCCACGCGTGCAGCGCCTCCATGCGGCGCGAAGCGATCGCCTTCTGCTCGGCGTTCAGCGACAGGTAGCTGTCCGCACGCCAGGCCGCGAGCGTCGGCAGGTGGTCGTAGCCGAGGCGGCCGACCATCGAGCAGCCGGCGGCGACGGCGAGGCCGGCCGCGAGCGCGACCGCCGCCACGCGTCGCGCTAGGGCGGGCCGTGACTGGCGCTGGGCAATCGGGTCGTCGAGATGCACCGGAACCACCGCATCGACCATGGACGGACGGAGAGCGTAGCACCCCTGCGCCGCGCTGCTCGTCCGTCCGGGTCATCGTGATGTCCGCAGAGGCCGTCCCGGCGCGAGGCACCGGTGGCGCCGTCCGTCCCCGACCACGCCGCGTCCGTCCCGAGCGCCGTTGTGCGTCGAGGACGGACGACGGGCGGCGGCCTGCCGGCCCGGTGCGCGGTGTTAGCATCGACCGATGTGTCGGCGGTGCGCGAAGCCGATCACCTAACTTACTGAAATACATATAGAAATGAACGTCGTCGTGCTCGCGGCAGGGTTGGGAAAGCGGATGCGGTCGGACGTGCCGAAGGTCCTCCATCGCCTCGCCGGACGCCCGCTGCTCGGCCACGTCCTCGATACGGTGCGCACGCTGTCGCCGTCGCGGATCGTCGTCATCCACGGCCACGGCGGCGAGGCGGTCCCGACCGCGCTGGCCGCACCGGATCTCGCCTGGGCGAAGCAGGAGCCCCAGCTCGGCACCGGCCACGCGGTGATGCAGGCCCTGCCCCACCTCGACGACGCAGCACCCACGCTGATCCTCTACGGCGACGTGCCGCTGACCCGCGCCGGGACGCTGCGCGCGCTGGTCGAGACGGCCGGCGCGGGCGCGCTCGGCCTCCTGACCGTCGACCTCCAGGACCCGACCGGCTACGGCCGCATCGTGCGCGGTGCGGCCGCGGCCGACGGTGCGCGCGGCCCGGTGCGGCGGATCGTCGAGCACAAGGACGCCGACGACGCGACCCGCGCGATCCGCGAGGTCAACACCGGGATCATGGTCGTGCCGACGCCGATGCTGCGGCGCTGGCTCGGCGCGCTGTCGAACGACAACGCGCAGCGCGAGTACTACCTGACCGACATCGTCGCGATGGCGGTCGCAGAAGGCGTCACGGTCGCGACCGCGCAGCCCGCGCACGACTGGGAGACGCTCGGCGTCAACAGCAAGACGCAGCTCGCGGAGCTCGAGCGGATCCACCAGCGTACCGTCGCCGACGCCCTGCTCGAGGCCGGCGTGGGGCTGGCCGATCCCTCGCGCATCGACGTGCGCGGTCGGCTGGTCGCCGGCCGCGACTGCTTCGTCGACGTGAACTGCGTGTTCGAAGGCGAAGTCGTGCTCGGCGACCGCGTCAGCATCGGCGCGAACTGCGTGCTGAGCAACGTGACGATCGGCAGCGGCACCGAGGTGCTGCCGATGTGCCACCTCGAATCGGCGGTCATCGGCGCCGACGCGCGGATCGGCCCGTTCGCGCGGCTGCGTCCCGGCACCGTGCTCGGCGAGCACACGCACGTCGGCAACTTCGTCGAGATGAAGAACACGCGAATGGCGGCGCGCTCGAAGGCCAACCACCTCGCCTACGTCGGCGACGCGAAGGTCGGCGAGCGCGTCAACATCGGCGCCGGCACGATCACCTGCAACTACGACGGCGCGAACAAGCACGTCACCGTGATCGAGGACGACGCGTTCATCGGCAGCGACACGCAGCTGGTCGCGCCGGTCACGGTCGGCGCGGGCGCGACGCTCGGCGCCGGCACCACCCTGACCCGCGACGCGCCGGCAGGCCAGCTGACCGTCACCCGCGTCAAGCAGACGTCCGTGCCCGGCTGGAAGCGTCCGGTCAAGGCCCCCAAGGTTCCCAAGGAGTAGCCCGCATGTGCGGCATCGTCGGCGCGGTCGCGCAACGCAACGTCGTCCCCATCCTGATCGAGGGGCTCAAGAAGCTCGAGTACCGCGGCTACGACTCGGCGGGCATCGCCGTGGTCAACGGCACGATGTCGCGCGTGCGCGCGGTCGGCCGCGTCGCCGACCTCGAGGCGCGCGCCCGCGAGCAGCACACCGACGCCCCGACCGGCATCGCCCACACCCGCTGGGCGACCCACGGTGGCGTCACCGAGCTCAACGCGCACCCGCACTACTCCGAGGGCGCGGGCATGCAGGTCTCGGTGGTGCACAACGGCATCATCGAGAACCACGAGGCCCTGCGCGCCGAACTGCGCGCGCAGGGCTACGTCTTCCAGTCGCAGACCGACACCGAGGTCATCGCGCACCTCGTCCACTCGCTGGTCAAGGCGGGCGCACCGCTCTTCGCCGCGGTCCGCCGGGCGGTGCTCCGACTCGAGGGCGCGTACGCGATCGCGGTCGTCAGCACCGCCGAGCCGCACACCGTCGTCGGCTCGCGGCGTGGCTCGCCGCTGCTGCTCGGCGTCGGCCACGGCGGCAGCGGCCGCGGCGAGAACTTCCTCGCCTCCGACACGTCCGCGCTGCTGCAGGTGACCAAGCACGTCGCCTATCTCGAGGAAGGCGACGTCGTCGAGATCCGGCCCGACGGCTACACCATCGT
The DNA here is from genome assembly GCA_020248665.1 of Burkholderiales bacterium. Classification (GTDB taxonomy): domain Bacteria; phylum Pseudomonadota; class Gammaproteobacteria; order Burkholderiales; family Burkholderiaceae_E; genus UBA4615. The sequence goes on from JADCHE010000028.1 coordinate 49,247, forward strand.
CGACGCCGAGGGCCACCCGGCGACGCGCGCGATCGTCGAGAGCCAGCTGTCGGCCGACGCGGTCGAGCTCGGCACCTACGCGCACTACATGCAGAAGGAGATCTTCGAGCAGCCGGGCGCGATCGCGAACACGCTCGAGATGGTGACGAACGCCGCGTCCATCTCGCCGGGGCTGTTCGGTGCGGATGCGGGCGAGATCTTCGGCCGCACCAGGCAGCTGCTGATCCTCGCCTGCGGCACCAGCTACCACGCGGGGCTCGTCGCCAAGTACTGGGTCGAGTCGATCGCGCGGGTGCCGGTCGCCGTCGAGATCGCGAGCGAGTACCGCTACCGCGACTCGGTTCCGCAGGACGGCACGCTGGTGATGACGATCTCGCAGTCGGGCGAGACCGCCGACACGCTGGCCGCGCTGCAGCACGCGAAGTCGCTCGGCATGACCGACACGCTGACGATCTGCAACGTGCCCGAGTCGGCGCTGATCCGCCAGAGCCGGCTGCGCTTCCTGACCCGCGCGGGCCCCGAGATCGGCGTCGCGTCGACCAAGGCATTCACCACGCAGCTCGCCGCGCTCTTCGTGCTGACGCTGGTGCTCGCCAAGCAGCGCGGCCGCCTCGACGCCACGCGCGAGACCGAGCTGCTCGCCGCGCTGCGCCACCTGCCGGCGGCGCTCAACCGCGTGCTCGGCTGCGAGGAGGCGGTCAAGGGCTGGGCGAAGCACTTCGCGCCGCGCCAGCACGCGCTCTTCCTCGGCCGCGGCATCCACTTCCCGATCGCGATGGAGGGGGCGCTGAAGCTCAAGGAGATCACCTACATCCACGCCGAGGCGTATGCGGCCGGCGAGCTCAAGCACGGGCCGCTCGCGCTGGTCGACAAGCAGATGCCGGTGGTGGTGGTCGCGCCGAACGACGCGCTGATCGAGAAGCTGAAGAGCAACCTGCAGGAAGTGCGCGCGCGCGGCGGCGAGCTGTTCGTCTTCGCCGACCGCGACACGCGGATCGACGAGGCAGACGGCGTGCACGTCATCAACCTCGTGGATCACGCGGGCCCGCTGTCGCCGATCCTGCATGTCGTGCCCCTGCAGCTGCTGTCGTACCACGCGGCGCTCGCGCGCGGCACGGACGTCGACAAGCCGCGCAACCTCGCCAAGTCGGTGACGGTCGAATGAGCGGGACGGGCGCGCGACCCTCCGCCCCCGGTGCCCGCATCGGCGTCGCGCCGCTCTCGCGAGCGCCCGGCGTGACGCTGACGCTGCCGGCGCACCGCCTGGTGATCGCGCTGCACCGCTCGGGCCTGCCCGTCCCGACGCTCGCGAAGCGCTTCCCCCACGTCGTCAACCGCCTCGCGGCGTGCTGGGCCGTGCCGCTCGACGTGATCGACCTGCTCGACGAGCTGCTGGTCGACCGGCGCGGCGGACGGCGGGGCTTTCCGGCCGACACGCTCGCCGAGCTGCTCGCGCTGCGCGGCGCGACGATGCGGCGCGCGGCGGCGCGGCTCGACGCGCCCGCGCGGGGCTGAGCGCCACGAGCGTCGGTCGGGCGGGCCGGGCATGCGGCGCGGGCGCGACCCAGATCGAGACGGTCGAGGTCGAGTACGTCGACGCGACGCGCAACCGCACGACGGCGACCTGCTCGGTGAACGTGCTGCCGTGATCGCGAAGACGGTCCAGGGCGGGCCGCGGACCCGATGAGGGCCGCGGTCTGCACGCGCAACGGCCCGCCGGAGGTCGTCGAGCTCGACCCGGACACCGACGACGAGGCCTCGATGGTCGCGGTCGACTGCACCGCGGTGCTCGACCAGGCCTGGCGCTTCGGGCGCCGCTTCGTGGGGCGCGGCCGCGGCGGCATCGTGCCGATGAGCTCGCTGCCGGGCTCCTACGGCACGCCGCGCGCGGCGGATCACGCGGCGACCACGGCCTACGTGCAGTCGCCCGCCGAGGGCCTGCGCGCCGCGCTCGGCCTTGCCGGCGTCGACGTGATCGCGTCGGCGCCCGGGCCGGTCGCGAGCGGCTTCGCGGCGCGCGCGGGCATGCGGATGGCACGCGCGCAGGACCCGGCCCCGGTGGCGCGCGGCACGCTCGATGCGCTCGGGCACCGCGGCACGGTGCGGCCGGGCGCCGTCGAAGCTGCCCGGCGGGACGCCGGCAACCGCGCCCCGGCCGCTGCGGGTGCGGATCATGGGCGGCATCATGGGTCGGATGACCGCACATCGCGGCGCCGCCCCGGGTCCCGCCGGAGACGCGGGCGGCCCGGGCGCGCCCGGCCCGCGCGGGACGTCGGGGACGACGCGGCGCGCGACCGGTCGCGCCGCGCGCTCAGTCCGCGAACACTCCGGCCTTCTTGATCACCGGCCCCCACTTCGCGATCTCGGACTCGAGGAAGGTCTTCAGACCGGCGGCGGTCATCTTCTCGGGGGGCACGATGTCCGCGCTGAGGTCGACCATCCGCTGCTTCACCGTCGGATCCTCCATCGCGGCACGCAGTGCGGCGTTGATCTTCTCGAGCACCGGCGCGGGCGTGCCCTTCGGCGCGTACATCCCGTGCCACACCTTGACCTCGAAGCCCTTCATGCCCTGCTCGTCGAGCGTCGGCACATTCGGCAGCGCGGCGAGCCGCTTCGAAACGGTGACGCCGAACACCTTCACGCGGCCTTCCTTGATGAGCGGCACGGTCTGCGTGGTCTGGTCGCACAGCAGGTCCACCTGCCCGCCGAGCAGGTCGGTCATCGCCGGCCCGGTGCCCTTGTAAGGCACCGTCGTCATGTCGACGCCGATCGCCGACTGGAACAGCAGCCCGCACAGGTGCGACACCGCGCCGAGGCCGGCGTTCGCGAGGGTCACCTTGTCCTTGTTGGCCTTGATGTACGCGAGCAGCTCGGGCAGCGTGTTCGCCGGGAAGTCCTTGCGCGCGAGCAGCGTCATCGGCACGTCGACGACCTGGCCGACGTACTCGTAGTCGTTCAGCGGGTCGAAGTTGAGCTTGCGGTAGAGCGCCGGTGCGGTCGACATCCCCATGTGGTGGATGAAGATCGTGTAGCCGTCGGGCTTCGCGCGCGCCACGCGGGTCGCGGCGATCGTGCCGCCGGCGCCGACGGTGTTCTCGACCACCACCTGCTGGCCGAGCGACTTCGCCATCGGCACGGACATCATCCTCGCGACGACGTCGGTCGGGCCGCCGGCGGCGAACGGCACGACGAGCGTGACGGGCCGGTCGGGATACGCCTGCGCGAACGCGTGGCCGGCGGCGGCGAGGGACAGCGTGCCGACCAGCGCGGTCGTCGCAGATCGGAAGGACTTCGGGATCATCGTCGTCTCCAGGGTCGGATAGGGGCTGTGGGCCCTCTGTGGGGACCGGTCCGGCGGTGGGGTGCCGTCCCGGTCGGGAACGTGTCGCGTCAGCCGCTGCAGGCCCGGAAGAACCCGAGCTCCAGCGTCATCGCGCGTCGGTACAGACGGGCCATCGCGGCCGCGTCGCCGCCGGGCGAGTCCATCAGCGCGTCGACGCGGTCGGCGAGCGCCTGGAAGCCCGGGTCGGCATACGTGCGGACCCAGTCGGCATAAGGCGAGGCGGCGTCGAGCCGCGGCAGGAGATCGCGGCCCAGCCACGCGTAGAGGCGCATGCACGGCGCCATCGCGGCCATCACCTGCGGCAGCGGCTCGAGCGCGGCGGTCGCGCGCAGGAAGTCGGTGTACGCGAGGCACGCCGGGCCGGGCTCGACCGCGTCGAGGTCGATGCCCCAGCGGCGTGCGTAGTCGGCGTGCAGCCGCAACTCGTCGGTCACGCCGCGCAGCAGCTCGGTGAACGCGAGCAGCTGCCCGCGATCGGGGCTGCGCGCCAGCGCGAGTGCGTAGGCGCGCGCGAACACCTCGAGGAACGCCGCGTCCTGCCCGACGTACCACGCGAAGCGCTCGCGAGGTGTCACGCCGCTCGCGAGGCCGGCGACGAACGGATCGTCGAGGCAGGCCCGCGCGAGGTCGAGGTTGTCGTGCCAGAGGCGTTCGGCGAGGCCCATCGTGTCGACGCGCGGTCGCGTCACTCCTGCTGGATGCCGGCGTCGCGCAGCGACTGCCCGAACACCGCGAGCTGGTCCCGCACCAGCGTCGCGAGCGTCTCGGGCGACGACGGGATCGGCTGCAGCCCGAGCTTCTCGTACTGCTCGACGACGTCGGGCCGGCGCATCACGACGTTGAAGTCGCGCGAGATGCGGTCCACCAGCTCGCGCGGCAGCTTCGCCGGCGCGAAGAGCCCGCCCCACGGCTGGATGTTGACCAGCGGCTGGCCGGCCTCGGACATCGTCGGCACGTCCGGGAACGCACGGGTGCGCTGCGGCAGCAGCACCGCGAGCAGCTTGAACTTCCTGTCGAGCAGCTGCGGCAGGATCGCCGGCGTCGCGAACATCATCGGCACGCGACCGCCGACCAGGTCGACCACCGCCTGCGCCTCGCCCTTGTAGGGCACGTGCGTCATGTCGAGCTTGTTCTGCGCGACCAGCTGCGCCATCGACAGGATGCCGGTGCTGTTGCCGCTCGCGTAGCTCAGCTTGCCCGGGTTCGCCCTCACGTGCGCGATCAGCTCGGCGAGCGTGTTCGCCGGCACGGTCGGCGCGACCGCGAGGTAGAACGTGAAGATGCACAGGCCCGAGATCGGCGTGAAGTCGGCGACCGGGTCGTAGGGCGGCTGCTTCTTGATCGACGGCACGTACGACATCGAGCTCGCGGTGCCGAAGTACAGCACATGCCCGTCGGCCGGCCCCTTGATCACCTCCAGCGCCGCGACCGCGCCGTCGGCGCCGGCGCGGTTCTCGACGACGACCTGCCCGCCGAACGCGGCCCCCATGTGGGTCGCGATCACGCGCGCGCCGAGGTCGGCGCCGCCGCCCGCCGGGAACGGGACGATGAATCGGATCGGGCGCGCGGGCCAGCCGGCCTGGGCGCGGGCCGCGCCGGGGAGCGCCGCGCCGAGGG
>JADCHE010000029.1 GCA_020248665.1 Burkholderiales bacterium
GGGGGAGCGAGGAGTTGCCAACGAGAGGATCACTCGCACCGCAATCGAGCGGCGGGTGGCCGCTCGGGAGCAGTTCCCTCGTTCCACCCATCCACGGGAGATTCACATGTCCGCAGTCCAGATCCAGCAGGCCGACGCCCACCTCGCCGACGCCCCGAAGCTCGAATACGTGACCGTCGGTGCGGAGCAGCGCGCCAAGGCGACGTTCGTCGCGATCAGCAACACCGTGCGCGGCAGCGGCGCACAACGCAAAGAGCGGACGACCTCGATCCGCTGGGTCGCCTGGGGACCGGCCGCCGAAGCCCACGCGGAGCACCTCACGCGCGGCTCGCACGTCAACGTCGGCGGTCGGATGACCTCGTTCCGCTACGAGGAGCCCGACAGCGGCCGGGTCATCTACGGCTACGACTTCGTCGCCGAGGCGGTCGACTACCTCGACAGCAAGGAGGCCGCGCAGGCCCGCCGTGAACGCGGCATGCAGCGCACGACGGGCGCCACGGACGGCGCGGCGGTCGCAGCACACGAACCCGTCGCACGGCAGCCCCGGCGCAGCCGCAAGGCCCGCGCGCAGCAGTGATCACGGAGCCGGCCGCCGCCGTGGGGCAGGCGGCCGGATTCCCGACGCCCTGCCCCGCCGATTGGTTCCGTTCGATACCTACAGGAGCGCCCGACATGCTCGCCACCCGCTTTGCTCGCCTCTCCCCGATCCTTCGCAGCTCGACCCCGCTCGCCGAGGACCAAATCCGCGCCGTCGCGCCGTCCATCTTCGCTGAGGACAAGGCCCCGACCCGCTCGGAGCGCTACACCTACATCCCGACCATCCAGGTCCTGCGCGGTCTCGCGCGCGAAGGCTTCCGGCCGTTCATGGTCACCCAGGCCCGCGCCCGGGATGCGATGAACCAGGAGCACACAAGGCACATGGTGCGGCTGCGCCGCACCGGCGACGCCGAGCCGTCCGGCTCCGACACCGCGAACGAGATCATCCTCATCAACTCGCACAACGGCGCGTCCTGCTACCAGATGCTCGCTGGCGCTTTCCGCTTTGTGTGCAGCAACGGACTCGTTGCCGGGCACATCGAGGAGGACATCCGGCTTCCCCATCGCGGCGACATCGTGGACAACGTGATCGACGGCGCGTTCCGCGTCGTCGAAGGCTTCGAGAAGATCGACGCTTCGCGCGAGGCGATGCGCGACACCGCCCTGTCCGCACCGCAACAGGAAGCCTTCGCGCGCGCGGCGATCGCGCTGCGCTTCGACGCTCAGGCCGAGGCCCCCGCCCCGGTCACCGAGCGGCAGGTGCTCGCCCCGCGCCGAGCGGCCGACACCGCTGGCGATCTCTGGACCACTTTCAACCGGATTCAGGAGAACACGCTGCGCGGCGGTCTCGCCGCCCGCACCGCGACCGGTCGCCGGGTGAGGACCCGCCCGGTCGAAGGCGTGGACCGTAGCGTCGCGCTCAATCGCGCGCTGTGGGTGCTCGCCGAAGAGATGCGCCGACTCGCTGCCTGACACCCGCCCCGGACCGGCGCGCGCCCGCCCGCGCCGGTCCGGCCTCGCCTTGGCGGCTCGCTCGTCAGCATCCATCCCGCATCCCCATCGAGGAACGACCATGACCCAAGCTCACACCCACGCCCCGAGCAGCAGCAAGCGCCGCGCGCCGTCGGCCCCTGCCACCGGCGCGCGGTCGAAGAAGATCCCCACCCAGGCCGCCGCGTCCGCATCGCCGGTCGTCGCCGGCGCGTTCGTGCGGGTGCCCCTCGATCGGCTCGCCGTCTCGCCGCGCAACGTGCGCCGGGTGGCACCCGACGGCATCGAAGAACTTGCCGCACTCATCGACTCGCAAGGCTTGCTGCAGCCGCTCGTCGTCACGCGCAACGACTCCGACCCGGGGCGCTTCAACGTCGAGGCCGGCGGACGCCGCCTGCGCGCACTGCAGTGGCTTGCACAGGCCGGCCGGATCGCGCCGGACGCGCCCGTCGAATGCCGGCTGATCGAAGCCGAGCGTGCGCTCGAGGCCAGTCTCGCCGAGAACAGCGCGCGACAGGCGATGCATCCGGCCGACCAGTGCGAGGCCTTCCGCGCCCTGCTCGACTCGGGGCTGCCAGTCGAACGGATCGCCGAGCGCTTCGGCGTCACGGTGCGCGCCGTGCAGCAACGGCTGCGGCTGGCCAACGTCGCGCCCGATCTCGTCGAGCGCTTTCGTGCAGGCGAGCTGACACTCGACCAGATGCAGGCGCTCGCCCTGACCGACGACCACGCCCGACAGATCGCGATCATGTCGGCGCTTCCGGCCTGGCACCGTGACGCCTGGGCGATCAAGCAGCGGATCGTCGAGCACGAAGTTCACGCGGGCGATCCGCGGGCGCTCTTCGTGGGGGTGGCGGACTACGAGGCCGCGGGCGGCAAGGTTCGGCGGGACCTCTTCAGCGAGCGCGGCGACGTGTACCTGTCGGATGCCGCGCTGCTCGACTCGCTCGTCGTTAAGCGACTCGAACGGGAGGCCGAGACGCTGCGCGCCGAGGGCTGGTCATGGGTCGAGGCCCGGCCGCGCTTCGACTACGCCGAGCGCGCCGTGTTCCGCGTCCTGCCCCGGGTTCGGCGGCCGAAGACCGAGGCCGAGCAGTCCCGCATCGCGGCGCTTCGCGCACGACTGAACGAGCTCGACGCCGCGCTCGCGGATACCGACGACGACGCTGTAGCCGAAGGGCTGGAAGCCCAGCGCGACGAGGCCGAGGAAGCACTCGATGCCGCCGAAGCGGACGATCCGGAGGAATGGTCAGCAGACGATCGCGCCCGCGCCGGTGCGGTCGTCTCGATGCAGCACGGAGAACTCGCGGTCGTCTGCGGATTGGTCAGGCCGAGCGACGAA
>JADCHE010000003.1 GCA_020248665.1 Burkholderiales bacterium
TACCGGCGCCGGGGTGATCGCAGCCGGCGCCGCGGGCCGCGGACGCGGCTTCGGGGTCGGGCGCGGTGCGGCCGCTGGCGCCGAAGACTGCGCGGCCGGGGCAGGTGCCGCAGGCGCCGGTGCAGGCGCGAGCAGCGCGACTTCGACCGGCGGGGGAGGCGGTGGCGCGCCCCCGCCCGCGCCGAGCCGTCCAGCCATCCCGGTCACGACCACCGCGTGCAGCACGACCGAGACCGCCAGCAACGCGGCGGCCGCGAACGCTCTGCGGGACATCATGGAACGTCGGACCATCGTTCCATCCTAACGCGCGTCCCCCAGGGTGTAGCCGACGTTTACACTGCATCCGGCCCGCTCGGTGCACGTTCGACGGGGACTTGTTCAGGATCAAGGACTTGGGGCGGATCACCGCCTCTCGGCACGGGACTTGCTAACGGTCGACCCACGATGACGCTGACCTTCGAACGCCTGTGGCGGGTGCTGCCGGTGCCCGTGTTCGCGCTCAACCGGCTGCCCGGCCGGCTCGTCGGGCTGAGCATGGGCGTGTTCGTCGTGATCCGCACCGACTATGCGGCCGACCGTCCGACGATCGTGCACGAGCTCGAGCACTGCAAGCAGTTCTGGCGCGGCGGCGCGCTGCTGCACATGCTGCGGTACTACGCGAGCCGCCCGTACCGGCTCCGCGTCGAGCTGGAGGCCTTCCGGGCCGAGCTCGATGCCTGCGGTCCCGAGGACCGGAGCCTGCGCCTGGACGACGCAGCCCGGGCGCTGGCCAGCGGCTACCATGTCGGGCTCGACGTCCACGCCTGCAGGCACCTGCTCACGTGCTCCCCCCCATCCGACGGCTCCTGGCCGACTTCGCCTCGGGCCGCCTCGAACCCACAGAGCTCCTCGCCCGCTGTCATGGGGCGATCGACCGACTCGACCCCTCCCTGAACGCGCTGCCGACGCGCCGCGACCGCGCGGCCTGCGTCGACGAGGCGGAGCGTACCGGGCGCGCGATCGCGGCCGGCGAGCCGGTCGGCCCGCTCGCCGGGCTGCCCTACGTCGCCAAGGACAGCTTCGACACGGCCGGCCTGCGCACGACGCTCGGCTCGCCGATCTTCGCCGACCGGGTACCGGCCGCCGATGCGCCCGGGGTCGCCCGGCTGCGTGCGGGGGGCGCGGTGCTGATCGCCAAGTCGAACACCCCGGAGTTCGCGGCCGGCTCGCAGACCTTCAACCCGGTGCTCGGTGCGACACGCAACCCGCACGATGCGACCCGCACCGTCGGCGGCTCGTCGGGCGGCGCCGCGGCCGCGCTCGCCGCCGGCATGGCGGTCGTCGCCGACGGCTCCGACCTCGCCGCGAGCCTGCGCAACCCGGCGAGCTTCTGCGGCGTCGTCGGCATGCGCCCGTCGACGCGCCTCGACCCGACGCTCGCCGACGGCCCGAACGGCTTCGACCTGATGTCGACGGTCGGCCCGCTCGCGCGCTGCGTCGACGACTGCCGGCTCGTGCGCACCGCGCTGTTCGAACCGGCAGCGCCGCGCCCGCTTCGGGCGTGGCTCGCCGCGATGGACGCGCGGCCGCACCCCCCGGAGCCGCGCGCGCTCAGGCTCGCGTACTCGGCCGACTGCGGCGGCGTGCCGCTCGCCGCACCGGTGCGCGCGACGTTCGAGCGCGCGATCGACACGCTGCGCGCGACCGGCGCGACGCTCGTCGAGGCGCACCCCGACTTCTCGGGCGCCGACGAGGCCTTCCTCACGCTGCGCGGCCTCTACTTCGTCGAGTGGCTCGGCGAGCTGTACGCGACCGAGCGCGCCCGGATGAAGGACACGGTGGTTTGGAACATCGAGCAGGGCCTGGCGCTCGACGCGGCCGCGATCGCGCGCGCGCAGCGTCTGCGCACGCAGGTGTTCCGGCGGGTCGCCGCGTTCGTCCGCGGGTTCGACGCGTTCCTGCTGCCCACGGTGCAGGTGCTGCCCTTCCCGCTCGACGTGCCCTACCCGACCGCGATCGACGGCGTGCCGCTGGTCAACTACATCGACTGGCTGAAGACCTGCTACTGGATCAGCGCGAGCGGCCACCCCGCGGTGTCGATCCCCTGCGGCCGCGCGCGCGACGGCGACTCGCCGCCTCTGCCGGTCGGGCTGCAGCTGGTGGGCCGCTGGGGCCGCGATGATGCGCTGCTCGATGTCGCCGAGACGGTCGAGTCGGTGCTCGCGCCGCTCGATCCGCCGGTCGCGTTCTAGCGCCCGTGCGCGCCGCGATCACAGCACCAGCGGCGCGTTCGGCAGTTCGTCCGGATTGTCGCGGCCGTCGGCCGGGTAGGGGGCGGCGAGCGCCTCGGTCAGCGTCGCGATGCAGGCGAGCGCGCCGTCGAGTTGGGTGCCATCGCGGCAGCCGCGCGCGAGCTGTTCGCACGCGCGCGCCCAGACCGCCGGATCGACGGATCGCGTCGCGCCGCGGTCGGCGACGATCTCGACCGCACGGTCGGCCCACAGCAGGTAGACCAGCACGCCGTTGTCGTGCTCGGTGTCCCAGACGCCGAACTGCCCGAAGACCTCGAGCGCCCGCGCCCGCGCCGACAGGCCGCGCCACAGCTGCGCGGTGTCGAGCGAGGACTCGACGCAGAAGCGCAGCTCGGCCGTGTGCCGACGCTCGCCCTCGCCGATCGCCGCCTCGATGCGCCGCATCGCGTCGGGCGGGAACGCGGCGCGCACGTGCAGCGGCCCGACCCACAGGTGGTGTAGCCAGCGCGCGAGGCCGGTCCGCCGGCTCATCGCGACGCCCCGCGGCCGCGCATCACCCTTCGACGCTCACCCTCACCAGTCACCGGACGCCCCTCCTCCACCGAAGCCGCCTCCGCCGCCACCGAAGCCGCCGCCCCCACCGAACCCTCCGCCGCCGCCGAAGCCGCCACCGCCGCCCCAGCTGCCGGGGATGACCACCGGTCCGTGCCCGATCGTGCGGCGACTGGTCCGCCGCAGTGCCCCGCCGGGCCCGCCCCCGCCCCCGCCGCGCCGACCGCCCATCGCGAGGATCAGCACGCCGACCCCGAGCCCGACCGCTGCGCCGAGCCCCGTCGACGCGAGCGCCGCGGTCGCGCCGACGCCGGCGCCGCCGCCACCCACCACCGCACCGATGAACCGACCCGCGACCTGCGAGATCATCAGCCCGACCACGAAAGCCATCAGCGCCAGCGTCAGCAGTCCGCCCACGAAGGCCATCAGCGCCATCGGCAGCAGTCCGCCCTCGATCTCGCCGCTGCGCCCGTCCGCGTGGCCGGACTGCCAGGGCGCGGGCAGCTCCTCGCCGTCGATGCGCCGGCCGATGTCGGCGACCGCGGCCTCCAGCCCGCCCGCGTAGTCGCCCGTGCGGAACCGGGGCGTGATCGACTCGGTGATGATCCGCTTGGCGACCGCATCAGGGATCGCGCCCTCGAGGCCGTAGCCGACCTCGATCCGCACGCGACGGTCGTTCTTCGCGACGATGACGATCACGCCGTCGTCGATCGCAGTCGCCTTCGTATCGCCGGTGTCCTTCTGGGCTCGCTCGCGACCACGGCCGAGCTTCCACGCGTCCGCGACGCGGATGCCGTAGGCCTCGATCGGTTCGGGCTTCGTCGTCGGCACCACGAGGATCGCGACCTGCGCGCCCTTGCGCTGCTCGATCGCGGCGAGCTGCGCCTCGAGCGCCTGCCGCTGGGCCGCCGTCAGCGTACCGGTGAGGTCGGTGACGCGCATCGACAGCGGCGGCACCGCGACCGGCTGCTGCGCGAGGGCCGGCCAGGCTGCGGCGAGCAGCGCGACCAGGCCGCACCACGCCACGAGCCGCCGCAGCGCCGACGACGCCCGGCCGGCCACCGCGCGCACCGCCCTCCGCACGCGCGGCTCCGCTACTTCTTCGGCTCGGACGCGGACTTGCCGAAGTCGACCTTGGGCGCGGTGGAGATCTCGCGCTCGTTCTCGACGGCGAACTGCGGCTTCTCCTTGTAGCCGAAGGCCATCGCGGTCAGGTTCACCGGGAACTGGCGGACCATCACGTTGTAGCCCTGGACCGCGTCGATGTAGCGCTTGCGCGCCACGGTGATCCGGTTCTCGGTGCCCTCGAGCTGAGCCTGCAACTCGCGGAAGTTCTGGTCGCTCTTCAACTGCGGATAGTTCTCGGTGACGACCAGCAGCCTCGACAGCGCGCTGCCGAGGTCGCGCTGCGAGGACTCGAACTGCTTGAGCGACGCCGGGTCGCTCGGGTCGACGCGGACCTGTCCGACGCGCGAACGCGCCTCGGTCACCTGCGTCAGCACCTCCTTCTCCTGGTCGGCGTAGCCCTTGACCGACGCGACGAGGTTGGGGATGAGGTCGGCGCGTCGCTGGTACTGGTTCAGCACCTCGGACCACGCGGACTTGGTCGACTCGTCGGCGACCTGGATGTCGTTGTAGCCGCAGCCAGCGAGACCTATCGAGATCGCGATCGCCCACAGCACGCGTCTGAGCACGGGAACCTCCGGGGTTGTGCGGCCGAGGTCGGCCGGCGACGCGTAAGATACTCCAATCGATGCACGGGACATTGATGCAGCCCATGGTCGTCCGCCTCCTCGCGCGCATCGCCGCGTGCGCGCTGATCGCAGCCACCCCGATCGCGACGCGGGCGGCCGACGTGCCCGCCGCGTCCGCCGCGCGTACCGTCCCGAAGGCGGACACCGAGTCGATCCGCGCCTGGAACCGCGAAGCCTTCGAGCGCTACGAGGCCGGCGAAACGCGGCGCGCGATCGCGCTGTTCCGCCGCGCGGCCGACGCCGGCGACGCCTCCGCACGCTACAACGTCGCGGTGATCCGCCTGCGTGGCGAGAGCCGCAGCCCGTCGCTGAACGCCGCGGTGACGATGCTGCGCTCCAGCGCGTCGGCGGGCTTCGCGCCCGCGCAGCACATGCTCGGATCGCTGTTCGAATCGGGTCGCCACGTGCCCGTCTCGCAGTCGGAGGCCACCGAGTGGTTCGGACGCGCCGCGCGGCAAGGGCTGGTCGACGCGCAGCTCGCGCTCGCGACGCAGCATTACCTCGGCCGCGGCGTGCCGCAGGACTACGCGCTCGCAGCGCGCTGGTACGAGCGTGCGGCCGACGGCGGCGACGTCGCCGCGCAGTACCTGATCGCGTCGATGTACCACTCCGGCCTCGGCGTGAAGCGCGACCTGCGCGCTGCGCTCGACTGGTACGCGGCCGCAGCCCGCCAGGGCGACGACGCGGCGCGCGAGCAGGCGCGGCTGATCGCCGACTTGCTCGCGCGGGAGCGCGACTCCTGACGCAATGGACGCAGGCCGGCCGCCACGCCCCGACGACGCCCTGGCGCCGTCCGCGGACCAGCTGTCGATCTTCGGCGAGGCGCCTCCGCCCGCACAGCCGCGCCGCGCAGCGCGCGCGTCCACGCCGATCCTCGCGGCGCCGACGCCACTCGTGTTGCCGCCCTCGCTCGAGCGCTTCCGCGGGCGGCTGGGGCTCGGCACCTCGTCGTGGTCGTTCGCCGGCTGGCAGGGGCTGGTCTACGACGACCCGGGTGCTCCGTACCCGGAGAGCCGCCTGTCGCGCGAAGGGCTGCCCGCGTACGCGTCGCATCCGCTGCTGAGTGCGGTGGGCATCGACCGAAGCTTCTACGCGCCGATTCCGCTCGACGAGTACGCGCGCCATGCGGCCCAGGTGCCGCCCGGCTTCCGTTTCCTCGTCAAGGCGCCCGGCCGCGTCACCGACGCACTGAAGCGCGACGACCTCGGACGCGGCCGCGAGCCGAACCCCGGCTTCCTGGACGCGCAGTCCGCGATCTCGGCGTTCGTCGCGCCCGCGGTCGAGGGGCTCGGCGACCGGCTCGGCACCCTGCTCTTCCAGTTCTCGCCGCTGCCCGCGGCGATGCTCGCCGACGTACCCGCGTGGATCGCGCGGCTGCGTGCGTTCCTCGACGCCCTGCCCCGCACGCTGCCCGACGGCGCGGGATACGCGGTCGAGCTGCGCGATGCGTCGCTGCTGACGCCGCGTCTCGTCGACGCGCTTCGCGACGCCGGCGTCGAGTACTGCGTCGGGCTGCACGACCGGATGCCGCCCGTCGAGCGGCAGCTGCGTGCGCTCGACCGCCTGCATCCGGCGGGCGAGGGACCGCTGCTCGTGCGCTGGACACTGCACGCCGGGCTCGGCTACGAGGCCGCGAAGCACCGCTACGCGCCGTTCCGCGAGCTGGTCGACCCGGATCCCGCGACGCGCGGCCCGCTCGCGGCGCGCGCGGCCGCAACGCTGCTCGCCGGCCATGCGGTGACCGTGATCGCGAACAACAAGGCCGAGGGGAGCGCGCCGCTGACGCTGCGGGCGCTCGCGCGCGAGATCGCCGCGCACGTCGACGCAGCCGCGTGATCCCCCCCGCTGCTCAGGCGCGCTTGAGCCGGTGCTTGAACTGCTTCCTGAACTTCGCGACCTTCGGCCCGACGACCATCATGCAGTAGCCCTGGTACGGGTTCCGCTCGAAGTAGCGCTGGTGGTAGCCCTCGCCCGGCCAGTACTGCGGCACAGGTGCCACCTCGGTGACGATCGGGTCGTCGAACACGCGCTGGCGCTCGAGCTCGTCGATCATCTCGCGCGCGGTCGCGGCCTGCGCGTCGGAGTGTGTGAAGATCACCGAGCGGTACTGCGTGCCGATGTCGTTGCCCTGGCGGTTCGGCGTCGTCGGATCGTGGATGCCGAAGAACACCTGCAGGATCTCGCGGTAGGAGATCCGGTCGGTGTCGAACGACACGCGCACCACCTCGGCGTGCCCGGTGTCGCCGCTGCAGACCTGCTCGTAGCTCGGGTCGCGCACCTGGCCGCCGGCGTAGCCGGATTCGACGGCGGTCACGCCGTCCACGTCGAGGTACACGGCCTCGAGGCACCAGAAGCAGCCGCCACCGAGGGTGGCCGTCTCGATCGTCATGTCACGCTCCCGAACGGGCCGGCGGAGTACCGGCCGCGCATCTTATCGCGCCAGCCGATCGACGATCCGGTCGCGATACTCGATGAGCGCGGCCGCGGTGCGACCGAGACCGCGCGACTCGAGCGCCATCGTCAGCGCGAGCAGCCGGCGCTCGCCGCGCTTGCGCGCCTCGGGGTCCCGAGGGCGCTCGTCGCCGTCGCCGCCGCGGGCGAGCTGCATGACCATCGCATCGAGGTCGCGCAGCGCCTCGACCTCGGCGGGCACGCAGCCGGCGTTCTTCAGGATGCGCACCGCGACGCGCAGCTCCTCGGGCACGCCGGCGAAGTCCTCGTCCGGCAGCGGCCGACCCGTGCCGGGCAGGTGGTCGAACTCGCCGCGCGACTGGGCGTCGCGGATCCGCGTTTCGATCAGGTCGTCGAGCGCCTTCAGCATGCACGCCCCCGTGGCGAAGGACGCACCCCAAGCGGCGGCCCTTCGGGAACCAACCGTCAGCCCTCAGGCCTTCGAACGCACCGCCTTGCGGGCCGCGTCCTGCTTCGCGCGCTGCATCGTCGTGTGCAGCTGCGACGCGCCGGTATGGTACTGCACCGGCCAGCCGATCCCGCGCCAGTCCTGCTCGGCCGCGGCATGCAGCGTGAAGTAGGGGTCGGCGAGGTGCGGCCGCGCGAGCGCGACCAGGTCGGCGCGGCCCGAGATCAGCAGCGTGTTGACCTGGTCGGCGCTGGTGACCGCGCCGACCGCCATCGTCGCGATGTCCGCCTCGAGCCGGATCTGCTCGGCGAACGTCGCCTGGTACATCCGCCCGTAGACCGGCTTCGACGCGGGGTCGGTCTGGCCGGTCGACACGTCGACCAGGTCGCAGCCGGCGGCCGCGAACGCGCGCGCGATCTCGACCGAATCGGCGCCGGTCAGGCCGCCCGGGATCCAGTCGGTCGCCGACAGCCGCACGCTGATCGGCTTGTGCGCAGGCCAGGCCGCGCGCACCGCCTCGAAGACCTCCATCGGCCAGCGCATCCGGTTGGCGAGCGAACCGCCGTACGCATCGGTGCGCCGGTTCGTCACCGGCGACAGGAAGCTCGCGAGCAGGTAGCCGTGCGCCATGTGGAGCTCGAGCATGTCGAAGCCCGCCTGGTCGGCGAGCCGCGCGCTGCGCACGAACTGCGCGAGCACCGCGTCCGTGTCGGCACGCGACATCTCGCGCGGCACCTGGTTGACCCCCTCGCGGTACGGCAGCGCCGACGGCGCGATCAGCGGCCAGTTGCGCTCGCCGAAGCCGCCCTCGTCGATCGGCCAGTCCATCCGCTCCCAGCCGACCTGCGTCGAGCCCTTGCGCCCGGCGTGGCCGATCTGCATGCACAGCTTCGCCTGCGAGTTCGCGTGGACGAAGTCTGCGAGCCGCGCGAACGCGTCGCGCTGCGTGTCGTTCCAGAGCCCCGTGCACCCGGGCGTGATGCGCCCTTCGGGCGACACGCAGGTCATCTCGACGAACACCAGCCCCGCGCCACCGAGCGCGCGCGAGCCGTAGTGCACCAGGTGCCAGTCGTTCGGCACGCCATCGACCGCGGAGTATTGCGCCATCGGCGAGACCACGACGCGATTCGGCACCCACATGTCGCGTAGCCGGAACGGCGCGAACATCGGCGGCGCGTCGAGCCACGGCGGCTCGCCGTGCGACGGCAGCCCCAGCCGCGCGGCCTGCTGCCGATTCCACCAGCGCGTCGCCGCCTCGACCAGCGTCGCGTCGCGCAGCCGCAGGTTCTCGTAGGTGATCTGCTTGCTGCGCGTCAGCAGCGACACCTCGAACTGGATCGGGTCCATACCGAAGAAGCGGCGCACGTTCTCGAACCACACCAGCGACACGTTCGCCGAGTGCTGGATGCGGCCGACCTCGTCGCGGCGCGACTGCTCGTACAGCGCGAGCGCGGCGCGCAAGTCGTCGGGCTTCGCGGCGATCGCATCGTCGAGCGCGATCGCGTCCTCCATCGCGAGCTTGGTGCCCGAGCCGATCGAGAAGTGCGCGGTGTGCGCGGCGTCGCCGAGCAGCACGACCGGCACGCCGTCGATGTCGGCGGCCCAGGCCTTGCAGGAGATCGTCGGGAACTGGCGCCAGTGCGAGCGGTTGGTCAGCACCGTCGCGCCCTTCAGGTCGTCGGCGAACAGCCGCTCGACGAACGCCGCGGTCGCGGCCTCGCCGTCGACGGTGAGGCCCGAGGCGCGCCACGCCGCGTCGGTCGTCTCGATGACGATCGTGCACTCGCCCGGTCGGTACTGGTAGGCGTGCATGTTCCACACGCCTCCGCGCCCGTCCTCGCGGAAGCTGTAGTAGAAGCCCGGCAGGTCCATCTTCGCGCCGAGCCACACGAAGCGGTTGGTCCGCTGCTCGACGGTCATCCCGAAACGCTCGAGGTGCGCGGTGCGCACGGCGCTGTTGATCCCGTCGGCGGCGATCACCAGGTCCGCGCCCCGGTGCGACGCGACGCCGGCGTCCTCGTGCCGGTAGCGGACCGGGATGCCGAGCTCCTCGGCACGGTCCTGCAGGATCTTCAGCAGCGCGAGCCGCCCGATCCCCGAGAAGCCGTGCCCCGACGACCTCCGCACCGTGCCCTTGTACTGCACGAAGATGTCGTCCCAGTACGCGAAGCCCGCCTCGATCGCGCGGCGGCTCGGCGGGTCGGCGCGCTCCAGGTTGCCGAGGGTCTCGTCCGACAGCACGATCCCGAAGCCGAAGGTGTCGTCCGGGCTGTTCCGCTCGGTGACCTCGATCGTCGCATCGGGGAACCGCTTCTTCAGGAGGATCGCCGAGTACAGGCCCGCGGGGCCGCCGCCGATCACGTCGATGCGCATGCTGTCGTCCTTCACGTCGTTGCCGTCCCGCGCGCCGATTGCGCGGGAATTACTTTAAGCTTAAAGTATCTCGCATGAGCTCCACAAGCCCGAAAGCTCCCGGAGACGGCACCGTGCCGCGCGGCGACGCGGATCGGGTCGAGGGCTGCCCGTTCGCCGGCCCGGCGCACGCGCCGGACGAGGCCTCGCACCACGGCGCGCGGCTCGACTACGCGTCGACCATGAGCTACGGCGACTACCTGCAGCTCGAGGCGGTGCTCGGCGCGCAGCACCCGCGTTCACCGTCTCACGACGAGATGCTGTTCATCGTGCAGCACCAGACGAGCGAGCTGTGGATGAAGCTCGCGCTGCACGAGCTGCGCGCCGCGCGCCGCGCGATCCGCGAGGACCGGCTGCCGCCGGCATTCAAGATGCTCGCGCGCGTCTCGCGCGTGATGGAGCAGCTGGTCCACGCCTGGGACGTGCTGTCGACGCTCACGCCGTCGGAGTACTCGGCGATGCGCCCGCACCTCGGCTCCTCGTCGGGCTTCCAGTCCTTCCAGTACCGCGAGATCGAGTTCATGCTGGGCAACAAGAACCCGGTGATGCTCAAGCCGCACGCGCACCATCCAGCGCGCCACGCCGAGGTCGAGGCGGCACTCAACGAGCCCTCGCTCTACGACGAGGCGATCCGGCTGATCGCGCGCCACGGCTTCCCCGTCGAGCCGGCGCAGCTCGAGCGCGACTGGGCCGCGCCGCGACCCTTCTCCGACGCGCTCGAGGCCGCCTTCCTCGCCGTCTACCGCGAGCCCTCGGCCCACTGGGCGCTCTACGAGCTCGCCGAGGAGCTGGTCGACCTCGAGGATGCGTTCCGCCAGTGGCGCTTCCGCCACGTCACCACCGTCGAGCGCATCATCGGCTTCAAGGCCGGCACCGGCGGCACCGCCGGCGTGCCGTACCTGCGCCGGATGCTCGACACCGTGCTGTTCCCCGAACTCTGGAAGGTGCGCACCGACCTATGAACCGACCGCTGCTTCCCCCCGGCTGGCCGCAGCCCAAGGGCTACGCCAACGGCATCGCCGCCCGCGGCACCCTCGTGTCGATCGCCGGCCAGGTCGGCTGGCACCCCGACGGCCGCTGGGAGACCGACGACTTCGTCGCCCAGTGCCGCCAGGCGCTCGCCAACGTGCTCGCTGTGCTGAAGGAGGCCGGCGGCGGCCCCGAGCACATCGTGCGGATGACCTGGTACCTGACCAGCAAGCGCGAATACCTCGAGGCCGGCCGCGCGCTCGGCGCGGTCTACCGCGAGCTGATGCGGGGCGCCGACGGCAAGGTCGCCTACCCGGCGATGAGCGCGGTCGAGGTGACCGCGCTCATCGAGGACCGGGCCAGGGTCGAGATCGAGGCGACCGCGGTCGTGCCGGACTAGAATCCCGGGGTTACGCCACCTCCTGCCGCCGTGCCCCCCGCCGGCGGCCGCACCACCCGAAGGACGAGACGAGATGAACGCACCCGACACCGCGCGCGGCCCTCATTTGCGTGTGAAAGCCGCATTCAAGTGGGACGACCCGCTGCTGCTCGAGTCGCAGCTGACCGAGGACGAGCGGATGATCCGCGAGGCGGCCGCGCAGTACTGCCAGGACAGGCTGGCGCCGCGCGTGACGAAGGCGTTCCTCGA
>JADCHE010000030.1 GCA_020248665.1 Burkholderiales bacterium
CACGCGGTCGCCCACAACGAGATGTACCGCAAGCTCATCAAGGGCTACATGATCCGTCACAAGGTCAAGCCCGGCATCACCGGCTGGGCCCAGGTCAACGGCGCCCGCGGCGAGACTGATACCATCGACAAGATGCGCAGGCGGATCGAGTTCGACCTCGAATACCTGCGCAACTGGTCCCTGCGGCTCGACCTGCTGATCGTCTGGAAGACGTTCTGGCAGGCGATCCGGGGCGACCGCAACGCGTACTAGGCACGTCGCGGCCCCGGGCCGCCGCGGCGGCCCACCGGGCGGATGAGGCGGATCGATGGCACTGCAGATCGAGCAGCAGACACGGGACATCGGCGTCGTCCGAACGACGCTCGGCCCGGAGCGCACGCGCGTCATCGTGCGGCCCGGCGACGCGTTCCGGTTCATCGACGACGCCGGCCAGCCGATCGTGCGCGCGCCCCGCCTGCGGGTGCGCCGTCTCGACAACAACCTGATCATCGACGGCCTGCCCGACGGGCGGGAAGTCGAGCTCAACAACTTCTTCGGGGCGTGCCGCCCCGGGGCCGAGTGCACGGTGTCCCTCGCCGGTATCGGCCTGCCCGGCGCGGCGGTGATCACCGAGGACAGCCCGCCGACCGCGGCGCTGCAGGACGGCTCGTTCCTGCTGTACAGCGACAACACCGACTCCGTCGCGCTCGCCGCGCTGCCGGCTGCGAAGGTCGTGGACGCCGCGGGCCCGTCGTGGCTGGCGATCGGGGGCGCGGCGGCCGGCATCGGCATCGCGGCGGCGGCGGCGGGCGGGGGGGGCGGGGGCGGCGGCGGTCCGGTCGAGGACACCACGCCGCCGGGCGCGCCGGTGATCACCAGCGGGCCGGTGCTCAGGCGGGCCGCGGCGCTGGTCACCGGCGAGGCCGAGGCGGGCGCGCGCGTGACGCTGCGGGTCGACGTCAACGGCAACGGCGTGTTCACGGATGCAGGCGACCTCACCTTCGTCACGACCGCCGACGGCCAGGGCCGGTGGTCGGTCGACCTGAACGGTGCGCCGACCTCGGGCACGCCGCCGGCGGGCGGTCTGGTCGAAGGGCGCGCGTACACCCTGCTCGTGCAGGCCTCCGACGCGGCGCAGAATGCGAGCGCCGCCACCCGCTCGGCCGTGACGCTCGACGGAACGCCGCCGGCCGCACCGGTGATCGGAGTCGTTGCCGGCGACGACGTGATCAACGCGGCCGAAGTCGCCGCCGGCGTCATCGTCGGTGGCACCGCCGAGGCGGGCAGCACCGTGGCCGTCTCGATCGGCGGCGCGACGGCGAACGCGACGGCCGGCGCGAACGGCGCCTGGAGCGCCACGTTCGCGCCGTCGCAGCTGCCCGCGACCGGACTCGCGACGATCACCGCGACCGCGATCGACGCCGTCGGCAACTCGAGCGCCGCCTCGACGCGGCAGGTGCTGCTCGAGACGGTCGCGCCAGGCGGGCCGGTGATCACCGACAACGCGCCCGGCACGGCGACCGGGCCGGTCACCTTCACGTTCACCTTCGAGCGGGCCATCACGGGTTTCACCGCGAGCGACGTGCTGGTCACCGGCGGCACCCCAGGCGCGTTCGCGCAGGTCAGTCCGACGGTCTACACGCTGGTCGTCACGCCGGTCGCGGCCACCCAGGCCGGCCAGATCGTCCTGTCGGTCCCGGCGGGCGCGGGCGCCGATCCGGCGGGCAATCCGACCGGCGCGGGCGCGGCCATCCAGGCCTACGACACCGCGCCGCCGTCGGTGGCGATCACCAACAACGCGCCGGCCGTGGCCACGGGCGCGGTGACGTTCACGTTCACGTTCAGCGAGGCGGTCACTGGCTTCGACGTGACCGACATCACGGTCGCCGGCGGCAGCCTGGTGGCGAGCAGCTTTTCCGGCAGCGGCAGCACCTACGTCGCGCAATACCTGCCGACCGCCGGCACGTCGGGCACGATGACGGTCGGCGTCGCCGCCAACGTCGCAGTCGACGCGGTCTCGCTGCCGAACACCGCGGCGCCCAGCAGCGCCGTCACGTACGACCGGCTCGCGCCGACGCTCGTGTCGATCACCGACTCGATCCCGGAAACGGCCGGCCCGGCGGGCGTGAGCTTCACGTTCACGTTCAGCGAGGCGGTCACCGGCTTCGACCTGGCCGACATCACGTTCACCGGCGGGCAGGCAGGCGACGTGCTGTCGGCCTTCACCCCGGTGAGCCAGACGGTCTACACCGCGACCTACGTGCCGTCGGTCGCGGGCGCCTCGGGGACCGCGACCGTGACGGTCGGTCCTGGCGCGACGATCACCGACTCCGCCGGCAACGCGTACGCGAGCACGCTGTCCGCGTCGCAGGCGTACGAGCGCGTCGCGCCGACGGTCGTCTCCATCACCGACCCGGTCACCGGCACGGCCAACGGCCCGGTCACGTTCACGTTCACGTTCAGCGAGCCGATCAATCCGGCGACCTTCGTCGCGGGCGACATCCTGCTGTCCCCCGGAGCCGTCGCGGGCACGGTCGCCGCCGTGGGGGGCAGCGGCAACACCGCATTCACGTCGACGATCACGCCGCCCTCCGGATCCGGCACCTACACGGTGAGCCTGCCCGCGGGAGCGGTCACCGACGTCGCCGGCAACCCCAGCACGGCATCGAGCACCGTGTCCCAGGCGTACGCGCCGCTCGACGTGACGCCGCCGTCCGTCGTCATCACCGACAACCGCGAGGCGCCGGGCATCACCGTCCTGAACCTCGCGAACCCGACCGTCACGTTCACCTTCTCGTTCAGCGAGCCCATTCAGACGGGCACCTCGGGCGAAGCCTTCATCTTCTCCGACCTGGCGCCGATCTCCGGCGCCGGGAACGGTACGTTCGGCGCGCTGACCTTCGTCGACGCGCAGACCTACACGCTCCAGTACACCGCGTCGGCCCTCGATGCACCGGGCTCGGTCGGCATCACGCTCGGCGCGAGCCGTTACGCAGACCTCGGCGGCCTGTTCAACACCGCAAGCGCGTCACGGACGCAGGCCTACGACCTGCAGGCGCCGACGGTGGTGATCACGGACAGCTTCACGTCGACGACCATTCCGACCAACGCGCCGGTCACGTTCACGTTCACGACCAGCGAGGCGACGACCGACTTCACGCTGGCCGACATCGCGGTCACCAACGGGACCGCGGCCCCGACACTGGGTGGCTCGGGCAGCGTCTACACGCTCGTCGTCACGCCGACGCCGAACAGCTCCGGCACCCTGCGCGTCGACGTGGTCGCCGACGCGTTCCGCGACGCGGCCGGCAACCCGAGCGTCGCGGCGAACGGACAGCAGTCGTTCGACACCCAGGCACCGACCCAGTCCGTCACCGCGGCCCAGCTCTTCGCCGATGTGCCGGTCGCCAACACGCCGGTCGCGCCGGGCGATCCGAGCACCGACCCGACGCCCCGCCTGACGATCTCGCTGGACGCTGTCCTCGCGATCGACGAGACCCTGCAGCTCTTCCGGGACGGTGGCGTGACCGTCGTCGGCTCGTTCATTGGGGGCTCCCCGGCGACGAGCTTCACCTACACCGAGGCGACGACCCTCGGCGCCGGTGCGCACTCGTACTCGGCGCAGATCATCGATTCTGCCGGCAACATCCGGGCGCTCGACCTCGTCGTCGGCGCCGGCGGCGCGGCCGATCCGTACACGTTCACGATCTGATCGGCCGGCCGCTCGGGCGGTCCGCCCGTCACGGCTGCCCCCGGCCACTCGGCTATCCTTCCCCGATGCGACGCCCCGCCCCCGCGCACGCGCCCCGGTCCGCGGGCCCAGCTCGGCCGTCCGCGAGACGCGTGGCGGGCGTGTGCGCCATCGCGCTGACGCTTGCCGCCCCGCCCACCCACGCCGCCCCCCTCGACGCCGTCGTCCGATCCGCCCTGCAGGATTTCCCCGCGATCCGCGCCGCCCAGGCCAACCGCAGCGTCGGCGAGTTCCGGATCGAGGAGGCGCGCGCACGCCACCTGCCGACCTTCGACGTCGGCGCCATCGGCGCGGTGTCGGGCGCCTCGACCACCACGCCGCTGCCGCGCGCGCGGGTCAACCTCTACGCGAGCGGCGCGATCGAGTCGGCGATCGAGCGCGAGCGCCAGCGTGCCTCGGCGCTGGAGAGCCGCGAGATGGTGACGCGCGACGACGTCGCGTTCGGCGCCGCGCAGGCGTACCTGCGCACGCTGCGCGCGTGGCGGCTCGTCGGCGTGTCGGAGGCGAACCTCGAGCGGCACCAGCGGCTGGCCGCGGACTTCGAGGAGATCGTGCGCGTCGACCCGGGGCGCCGCTTCGACCTCGTGCAGGCGCAGGCGCGCGTGCAGCTCGTACGCGGCACGCTCGAGGACCGGCTCGCCGAGCTGGGCAGCGCGCGCCAGACGCTCGCCCGTTTCTATCCGCCGGCGATCGAGCCGGCGGCACTCGGGCTGCCGGCGGTGGCCGAGCTGCCGCCCGAGCCCGCGCAGGCGATCGGCGCGCAGGACCATCCCTCGGTGATCGCGGCGCGCCGCGACGTCGCCGCGGCCGAAGCCAACGCCGACACGGTGCGGCGCCAGCGCGGCCCGCGGCTCGACCTCGAGGCGCTCGGCGGGCGCGACCCGCTGTCGCAGGTCGTGCTGTCCTGGCCGGCCTTCGACCAGACGCTGGTCGCGGCCGAGCGCGGCGCCGCGGCCGCGCGGATCGGCGCGGAGGCGACGCTGCAGGACGTCGAGCTCGCGATCGCCGAGGCGCGCCGGCTGGCCGACCAGGACTTCGCGTCGGCGGCCCGCAGAATCGCGCAGGCCGAGCAGCAGGTGCGGCTCGCGACCGAGCTGGTGACGATCTACTTCGAGCAGTTCCGGGTCGGCCGGCGCAACCTGCTCGATCTGCTGAACGCCTACGCCGAGCTGTCGAACGGCGAGGCGAGCCTCGCCGGCGCGCAGGTCGACCGCGCGCTCGCGCGCTACCGGATCGCCTACACCACCGGGCCCTTCGCGCCCGGCTTCGAGGGGCCGTTCGCCGGGCTGCGCGAGCTGCCCCCGCCGGAGCCGGCGCGCGTGCCGCCGTTCGCGCGG
>JADCHE010000031.1 GCA_020248665.1 Burkholderiales bacterium
CTTCGCGTCGGCCTTCGCGTCGGCCTTCGCGTCGGCCTTCGCGTCGGCCGGCGCGGCGTCGGGCTTCGAGGCCGTCTTGCCGTTGTCCCGGAAGTCGGTCACGTACCACCCGCTGCCCTTCAGCTGGAACGCGGGCGCGGTCAGCTGCTTGCGGAACGCGTCGGCGCCGCACTCGGGGCAGGTGGTGAGCGGCGCGTCCGAGAACTTCTGGATCACGTCCTTGGCATGGCCGCAGGCTTCGCAACGATAGGCGTAGATCGGCATGGCTTCAGCGGGCCCCGGGGCCGGGGCTGGAACGACGGAAAACCTTGAATTGTAAAGCGGTTTCCGTCGCGCCGTCCGCGTCTGCGCACCGCCCGGCGCGGCAACGGGGCCGTCCGCCCCCCGGCCGCGCCGCGCCGCCTCACTCGGGCTCGATGCCCGCGATCTTCATCGTCGACTTGTAGCTCTCGAACTGCTCCTTCACCAGCGCCCCGAGCTGCTCCGGGGTCGAGCCCTGGAGCATGAACGCCTGCTTCTCCATCGCCTGCTGCACGTCCGGGCGGCCGATCGCCGCGACGAACTCGCGGTTCAGCCGCTCGACGACGTCGCGCGGCATCTTCGCCGGGCCGAACACCGCGGCCCACGAGGTGAGCCGGAACTGCGGCATGCCGGCCTCGGCGATCGTCGGCACATCGGGCAGCGCGGGGCTGCGCTTGTCGAGCGTCGTCGCCAGCGCGCGCAGGCGGCCCTCGCGGATGTGCGGCAGCGAGGTGCCCGAGGACACCACCATCACCTGAACGCGGCCCGAGACCAGGTCGGTCAGCGCCTGCGGCTCGCCCTTGTAGGGCACGTGGGTCATCTTCACGCCGCCCAGCGCGTTGAACAGCGCCATCGACACGATGCCGGTGGTGTTGCCGGTCGCGTAGTTCAGCTCGCCCGGCTTCGCCTTCGCGAACGCCACCAGCTCCGCGACGGTCTTCGCGGGCACCGAGGGGTGCACGACGATGAAGAACGTGTAGCGACCGATGTCGCTGATCGGCGTGAAGTCGGTGATCGGGTCGTAGGGCGGGTTCTTCTTCATCGCCGGCGCCGCGGCCATGGGGCTGTTGGTCGCCATCAGCAGCGTGTAGCCGTCGGGGGCCGCGCGCACCACCTCGGCGCCCGCGATCGCGCCGTCGGCGCCGGCCTTGTTCTCGACCAGCACCGGCTGGCCGACCGCGCTCGAGACCGAGGCGCCGATGACGCGTGCGATCGTGTCGGTGGCCGAACCCGCCGGGAACGGCACGACCAGCTTGATCGGCTTGTTGGGGAAGGCCTGGGCGCGGGCGAAGCGCAGCGGGACGAGCGCGCCGGCGGCGGCGCCCGCGACGACGAGGGCGCGACGCGGGCCGGCGACGCCGGTGCGCGGGGGGTGGCGAGTCATCGTGGTGTCTCCTCTCGGATGGTCCGTCCGGTCGGCGCGTTCTCGCCCCGCCGGAACGGCCGCACCCTACCACGCGCGGCCGCGCGCGCGGCCGGACGTCCCCGCGACGGGTGACCGGACCGCACGGGGCGACGCATGCGCCACTCGGCTCGGGATGCGGACCGCGGTACGCCGGCTCAGAAGCCCTCGAGCACGACCTTGCCGATCGTGCGGCCCGACTCGACGCGTGCGTGCGCCTCGCGCAGCGTCGCGGCGTCGATGCGCCCGAGCGTGGCCGCATGCGTCGTGTGCAGCAGCCCCTGGTCGAGCAGCGCCCCGACCTCGTCGAGCAGGCGGCCCTGCTCGATCATGTCCGGCGTCTCGAAGGTCGAGCGGGTGAACATCGCCTCCCAGTGCAGCGACGCGCAGCGCGCCTTCAGCGGCCGGGCGTCGAGCGGCTCCGACGGGTCGTCGATCACGCAGATCCGGCCCTGCGGCGCGATCGCCTGCACCAGTTCCGCCCAGTGCTGCTGGGTGTGCGAGACGCTGAAGATGCGCTCGGCCCACTTCACGCCGGCGTCCTTCAGCGCGACCGACAGCGGCTTCGAGTGGTCCACGACGAGGTGTGCGCC
The DNA here is from genome assembly GCA_020248665.1 of Burkholderiales bacterium. Lineage (GTDB taxonomy): Bacteria > Pseudomonadota > Gammaproteobacteria > Burkholderiales > Burkholderiaceae_E > UBA4615. The sequence goes on from JADCHE010000031.1 coordinate 2,017, forward strand.
GAGGCGCTCGGCCTGCGCTCGGCTCTCGGGGCGCGACGCGGTCGCGACGACGCGCGCGCCGCTGAGCCGGCGGGCCAGCTGGATCGCGATCGAGCCCACGCCGCCGGCGCCGGCGGTGACCAGCAGCGTCCCGGCATCGTGCGGCGAACCGAGGCGCAGCCCGAGCCGGTCGAAGAGCGCCTCCCACGCGGTGATCGCGGTCAGCGGCATCGCCGCCGCCTGCGCGAAGTCGAGCCTGCCCGGCTTGCGCCCGACGATCCGCTCGTCGACGCAGTGCAGCTCGGCGTTCGTGCCGGGGCGGATCCGCGAGCCGGCGTAGAACACCTCGTCGCCGGGGCGAAAGCGCGTGACCCGGGGGCCGACCGCCTCGACGACGCCGGCCGCGTCGTAGCCGAGCACCCGCAGCCCGCCCTCGGGCGGCGGCACGCCGCGGCGGACCTTGGTGTCGACCGGGTTCACCGACACCGCGCGGACCCGGACCAGCAGGTCGCGCTCGCCCGGGGTCGGGTCGGGCAGCTCGACGTCGACCAGGGACTCGGGATCGGTGACGGGAAGGCAGCGGCGGTAGGCGACGGCTTTCATCGGGGCTCCCGGTTTTGGTAAGTAAGTGTTCGCTGTCTCGGGGTCGACGTCATGGAGCCGTCATCGCCGGGTCGGGTCGAACCGCTTCTCCAACCCCTGCCAGCAGCGCCAGTAGTCCCGCTGCAGCGTCGGCAGCGCGAGCGCCTGGGCGGTCGGGTGGATCACCGTCCGCGTCTCGAACATGAAGGCCATCGTGTCCCGGATGTAGTGCGGCACCGAGGTGTCGGCCGCGCTCGCCTTCGCGAAGGTGTCGGCGTCCGGGCCGTGGCCACTCATGCAGTTGTGCAGGCTCGCGCCCCCGGGCGAGAAACCCTCGGCCTTCGCGTCGTAGACGCCGTGGATCAGCCCCATGAACTCGCTCGCGACGTTGCGGTGGAACCAGGGCGGCCGGAAGGTGTCCTCCATCGCGAGGATCCGGGGCGGGAAGATCACGACGTCGATCGTGTCGACGCCCGGCGTGTCGGACACCGACTGGAGCACCAGGAAGATCGACGGATCCGGGTGGTCGAAGCTGATCGAACCGATCGCGTTGAAGCGGCGCAGGTCGTAGACGCAGGGCGCGTGGTTGCCGTGCCAGGCGACGACGTCGAGCGGCGAGTGGCAGATGTCGGCCGCCCACAGCCGGCCCTGGAACTTCGCGACCAGCTCGAACGCGCCCTCGCGGTCCTCGTAGCGCGCGACCGGCGACAGGAAGTCGCGCGGGTTGGCGAGGCCGTTCGAGCCGATCGGGCCGAGGTCGGGCAGCCGGAACGGCGCGCCGAAGTTCTCGCAGACGTAGCCGCGCACGCCGGCGAGCGGGCCGCGCGCGGTGCCGTCCGGGCCGGCCGCGTCGACCTCCGGCAGCTCCACGCGGAAGCGCACGCCGCGCGGCACGAGCGCGACGTGCAGCGGCGGCACGACGAGCTCGCCGAGCTCGGTCAGCAGCCGCAGCGTGCCCTGCTGCGGCACGATCAGCAGCTCGCCGTCGGCGTCGTAGAAGAACCGGTCGCGCATCGAGCGGTTCGCGGCGTACAGGTGGATGCCACAGCCGGTCATCGACGCGGCGTCGCCGTTGCCGCCCATCGTGAAGAGGCCCTCGACGAAGTCGGCGGGGGCGTCGGGCAGCGGCAGCGGGCTCCAGCGCAGCCGGGAGGGCGGCGTCTCGACGCCGGCGGCCGCGCCGAACGCACCGACCACGCCGCCGTCGGCGATGCGGCGGAACGGGCCGTGCAGCGCGCCCGGGCGGATCCGGTAGGTCCAGGTGCGGCGGTTGTCGGCGCGGGGGGCGGTGAACGCGGTGCCCGAGATCTGCTCGGCGTACAGGCCATAGGGGCAGCGCTGCGGGGAGTTGCGGCCGACCGGCAGCGCACCGGGCAAGGCCTCGGTGGCGAACTCGTTGCCGAAGCCGGACTGGTAGGCGGGCGTGACGACGATCGGTTCGGGCTTGTTCATGGCGGTCTCCCTTCGCGCCGCTCGCGGGGCGCGCACGCGTCGAGGATACCTCCGCGTGCCGGCCGGGCCGACGGATCCGGAACGCGCCGCCGCCGCGGGGGGCGGGGCGCGCGAAGATGCGGCGAGGGCCCGCCGGGCCGACGGAGGATCGAGGATGGATCGCTGGATCGCCGCCGCGCTCGATTACGTGCCGCGCTGGCTCGAGCTGCAGATGCGTCTCACGGCGCAGACCGGCTGCGCGGTCGCGGTCGCGCACCGCGGCGGCCCGGTGCTCGAGCTCGCGCTCGGCCACGCCGACGTCGACGCCCGCGCGCGGATGACGCCGCGGCACCGCTTCCGCGTCGCGTCGCACTCGAAGACCTTCACGTCGGTCGGCGTGCTGAAGCTGCGCGACGCGGGGCGGCTGCGCCTCGACGACCCGATCGGGCGCGTGCTCGACGGGCTGCCGAAACACGTCGCGTCGCTCACGTACGCGCAGCTGATGTCGCACGGCTCGGGGCTGGTGCGCGACGGCGAGGACGGCCGCCAGTGGACGCTCGAGCGGCCGTTCAAGACGCGGCGCGAGGTGCTCGACGAGCTGGCCGGCGCGCCGCCGCTGCCGCCGTCGACGCGCTTCAAGTACTCGAACCACGGCTACGCGCTGCTCGGCATGGCGGTCGAGGCGATCGCGGGCGAACCCTGGGCCGACTGGATGCTGCGCGAGGTGGTCCGTGCCTCGGGGCTCGACGAGACGCTGCCCGACGGGCCGGTGCCGGCGGGCGTTCCGCTCGCGGCCGCACACACCGCGCTGCTGCCACTCGGGCGTCGCGCGGCGTTCCCGGCGAACGTCGGCTCGGCCGCGATCGCGCCGGCCGGCGGCTTCGTGTCGACGGCCTCGGACCTCGTGCGCTTCTACGCGAGCCTCGATCCCGGGGCGACGCGCAGCGTGCTGTCGGCGGACGCGCGCCGCGAGATGGCGCGCCGGCTCTGGCCCGACCCCGACTCGAGCATCGCGCGCTGGTACGGGCTCGGCACGATCTCGAACACCTTCGCCGGCCCGGACGGCCCATCCTGGGACGGCGTCGGCCACTCGGGCGTGTTCCCCGGGTGCCTGACGCGCACCACGCACCTCGCCGCGCCGGAGCTCACGGTGTCGGTGCTGACCAACGCAGCCGACGGCCTGTGCCAGCCCTGGCTCGACGGGATCGTCCACGTGCTGCGGCGCTTCGCGGCCGGCGGCGCGCCGTCGCGCCGAACCGCGGCCTGGGTCGGCCGCTGGTGGACGCCGTGGATGGCGCTCGACCTCGTGCCGATGGCCGACCGCGTGATGGTCGCGGTGCCCTCGCAGCTCGATCCGTTCCTCGACGCCGCGGCGCTCGAGGTGCAGGGCCGACGAGGCGGCGAGGCGCTCGGGACGGTGGTGAGAGACGGCGGCTACGGCCGCCACGCCGAGCCGGCCCGGCTGATCGACGGGCCGGACGGCAGGCCCGCAGCACTTCGGCTCGGCGGCTGGCGCCTCGAGCCCGAGGCTGCGATCACGGCCTCGCTGAAGCGCCGGGTCGCGCGCCGGCGCTGACCGGCGCGCGACGTCCCGTCAGAACGGGATGTCGTCGTCCATGTCGCCCAGGCCGGCGCCACCCGAGGGCGCCGGCTTGCGGGCAGCACCGCCGCCGCCGCCCGAGCGCGCACCGCCCCCGCCGCTGCCGCCGCCGTACGACTCGCGGCTGTAGCCGCCACCGTCGTCGCCGCCACCGCCACCGCCGCCCATGCCTTCGCGCGAGCCGAGCAGCTGCATCTCCTGCGCGATGATCTCGGTGGTGTAGCGGTCCTGGCCTTCCTTGTCCTGCCACTTGCGGGTCTTGAGGCGCCCCTCGACGTAGACCGAGCGGCCCTTCTTCAGGTATTCGCCGGCGATCTCGGCGAGCCGGTCGTAGAAGACGACCGAATGCCACTCGGTCTCCTCCTTCTTCTCGCCGGTGGCCTTGTCCTTCCAGTTGCGGGTGGTGGCGATCCGCACGTTGCAGATCGCGCCGCCGTTGGGCGAGTAGCGGGTCTCGGGATCCTTGCCGAGGTTGCCGACGATGATGACCTTGTTGACCGATGCCATGGGGTTCTCCTGGGGGCCGTCGCCGCGCGTGGGGCGACCGGCGGATCGGGGTCGGCGGCACTGCGCCGTCGACCGACAGCTTACCGCAGGGCCTGGCCCCGCCCGCTCGCCGGCCGGCATAGTGCAGAAGGCCGAGGCCGCGCCGGCGCCGCGGTCGCCGGATCAGTGCGCCGCGGCCGCGCGCCCGCCCGGCTGCGGCCAGCGTCGCGCGCCCATCGCGACGACGAACCAGACCGCCATCACGCCGGCGCACAGCACGAACACCGCGACGCCGCCGAAGCGCGACGACGCCCAGCCGCCGAGCGCGCCGCCGGCGAACAGGCCGAGCGCCTGCACGGTGTTGTAGAGGCCGAGCGCGGTGCCCTTGACGTCGGGCGGCGCGAGCCGCGACACCATCGACGGCACCGTCGCCTCGAGCACGTTGAACGCCGCGAAGAAGACCAGCAGCAGCACCGCGAAGGTCCAGACGCCGACCGGTTGCGCGGCATAGCCGAGCTGCGCGACGAGGATCAGCGCGATCGAGGCGAGCACCACCGCGCGCAGCCGCCCGGCGCGCTCGCCCCAGGCGATCGGGGGCACCATCAGCACGAACGACGCGGCGACCACCGGCAGGTAGACCTTCCAGTGGTCGGCGAGCGGCAGTTGCGCGCGCTCGACGAGCCACGCGGGCAGCACGACGAACATCGCCATCTGGACCATGTGCAGCGCGAAGATGCCGACGTTGAGCCGCACCAGCTCGGAATCGAGCGCGACCTCGCGGAACCGCGTGCGCTCGAGCCGAGTGCCGTCGGCCGCGAGCGGGTGCGCGGGCACGTGCAGCGGCGGCACCGCGAACAGCACGATCGCGATGCCCAGGATCGCCAACGCACCGGTCAGGTGGAACAGCCCGGCCATGCCGACCCACGCGTAGAGCAGCGGCGCGACCACCAGCGACAGCGCGAACGTGAGCCCGATCGACGCTCCGACGAGCGCCATCGCCTTGGTCCGCTGCGAGTCGCGGGTCAGGTCGACGATGCACGCGGTGACGGCGGCCGAGATCGCGCCGGTGCCCTGCAGCGCGCGGCCGACGATGGTCCACGCGATGTCCGTCGCGTTCGCGGCGACGAGGCTGCCGAGCGCGAACAGCACCAGCCCGAAGACGATCACCGGCTTGCGCCCGAGCCGGTCGGACGCCATGCCGAACGGCAGCTGCAGCAGGCCCTGCGTCAGGCTGTAGATGCCGAGCACGAGGCCGACGAGCAGCGCGTCGTCGCCTCCGGGCAGCGTGTGCGCATGCACGGCGAACACGGGCAGGATCAGGAACAGCCCCAGCATGCGGAACGCGTAGAGCGAGGCGAGCGACAGGCTCGCGCGCAGCTCCAGCGGGGTCATGCGTGAGGCATCCGGCGCGGCCGCGGATTGGGCTGACACGGGGGCGATGCGGGAGGGCGAAGGCGCGGGGCGCGAGTCGGCTATATTAGCAGGTTGCCCCCGTTCGACCGGCTCGCGCCGGCACCGCTTTCGCTCCATGCCGAACACGCCCCACCTCCGCGACGAGGGCCGGTCGCTGGCCCAGGCGATCCGTGACTCGATCAGGGTGCGCGGCGCGCGCACGCACAACCTGAAGAACGTCAGCCTCGAGCTGCCGCGCGACGCGCTGGTGGTGATCACCGGGCTGTCGGGCTCGGGCAAGTCCTCGCTCGCCTTCGACACGCTGTACGCCGAGGGGCAGCGTCGCTACGTCGAATCGCTGTCGGCCTACGCGCGGCAGTTCCTGCAGCTGATGGAGAAGCCCGATGTCGACCTGATCGAGGGCCTGTCGCCGGCGATCGCGATCGAGCAGAAGGCGACTAGCCACAACCCGCGCTCGACGGTCGGCACGGTCACCGAGATCCACGACTACCTGCGGCTGCTGTTCGCGCGGGTCGGTACGCCCTACTGCCCGAACCACCCCGACCAGCCTCTGGAGGCGCAGACCGTCTCGCAGATGGTCGACGCGGTGCTCGCGCTGCCCGAGGAGACGAAGCTGATGGTCCTCGCGCCGGTGGTCGCCACCCGCAAGGGCGAGCACCTCGACCTGTTCGAGGACCTGCGCGCGCAGGGTTTCGTGCGGGTGCGGGTGCGCACCGAAGGAAAGAAGGGCCTGGGGGAAAACGGCGGGATCCACGAGCTCGACGACCCGCCGAAGCTCGTCAAGACGAGCAAGCACTCGATCGACGTCGTCGTCGACCGGCTCAAGGTCGCGCCCTCGGCCAAGCAGCGGCTCGCCGAGTCGTTCGAGACGGCGCTGCGCATCGCCGACGGGCGCGCGGTCGCGCTCGAGATGGACGGCGGGCGCGAGCAGCTGTTCTCGAACCGCTTCGCGTGCCCGGTGTGCAGCCACGCGCTGCGCGAGCTCGAGCCGCGGCTGTTCTCGTTCAACAACCCGATGGGCGCCTGCCCCGACTGCGACGGCCTCGGCGTCGTGCAGTTCTTCGACCCGGCGCGCGTCGTGCACTTCCCCAACCTCGGCCTCGGCGCCGGCGCGATCCGCGGCTGGGACCGCCGCAACCACTTCTACTTCCAGATGCTGCAGAGCCTCGCGGCGTTCTACGGCTTCGACGTGGACACGCCATTCGAGCAGTTGCCGGCAGACGTCCGCGAGGTGGTGCTGCACGGCTCGGGCACCCAGAAGATCCCGTTCGTCTACCTGACCGAGAGCGGCAAGGCGAGCACGCGCCAGCACCCGTTCGAGGGCGTGATCCCGAACCTGGAGCGCCGCTACAAGGAAACGGACTCGGCGCACGTGCGCGAGGAGCTCGCGAAGTACCTTAACCACAAGGCCTGCCCGGCCTGCAACGGCACGCGCCTGAAGCCCGAGGCGCGCAGCGTGCGCGTGGGCGCCCGCGGCGCCGACGAGCCGATCTGGACGATCTCGAAGTGGACGCTCGGGCAGGCGCAGGCGTGGTTCCACGGGCTCGAGCTGCCCGGCGCGAAGGCGGCGATCGGCGAGCGGATCGTGCGCGAGATCTCGAGCCGGCTGCAGTTCCTGGTCGACGTCGGGCTCGACTACCTGTCGCTCGACCGCTCGGCCGAGACGCTGTCGGGCGGCGAGTCGCAGCGCATCCGCCTCGCCTCGCAGATCGGCTCGGGCCTCACCGGCGTGATGTACGTGCTCGACGAGCCGTCGATCGGCCTGCACCAGCGCGACAACGACCGGCTGATCGGCACGCTGCGCCACCTGCGCGACCTCGGCAACTCGGTGCTGGTCGTCGAGCACGACGAGGACGCGATCCGCGCGGCCGACCACGTGGTCGACATGGGCCCGGGCGCCGGGGTGCACGGCGGCCACGTGGTCGCCCAGGGCACGCCCGACGAGATCGCGGCGAACGCCGACTCGCTGACCGGCCGCTACCTGTCCGGCACGATGGCGATCGACGTGCCCTTCACGCGCGTGCCGCCCGGCGACAAGCGGCTGACGATCCACGGCGCGCGCGGCAACAACCTGCACGGCGTCGATGTGTCGTTCCCGGTCGGGCTGCTGGTCTGCGTGACCGGCGTGTCCGGCTCGGGCAAGTCGACGCTGGTCAACGACACGCTGCACCACGCGATCGCGCGCCACCTGTACGGCTCGCAGGCGCAGCCCGCCGCGCACGACGGCATCGACGGCCTGGAGCACTTCGACAAGGCGATCGCGGTCGACCAGAGCCCGATCGGCCGCACGCCGCGCAGCAACCCGGCGACCTACACCGGCCTCTTCACGCCGATCCGCGACCTGTTCGCCGAGACGCCCACCGCGCGCGAGCGCGGCTACGGCGCCGGCCGCTTCTCGTTCAACGTGAAGGGCGGGCGCTGCGAGTCGTGCGAGGGCGACGGCATGATCAAGGTCGAGATGCACTTCCTGCCCGACGTCTACGTGCCCTGCGACGTCTGCCACGGCCGGCGCTACAACCGCGAGACGCTCGAGGTGCTCTACAAGGGCCGCAACATCGCCGAGGTGCTCGACATGACGGTCGACGACGCGCACGCGTTCTTCGCGTCGGTGCCGGCGATCGCACGCAAGCTGCAGACGCTGCTGGAGGTCGGCCTCGGCTACATCCGCCTCGGCCAGAGCGCGACGACGCTGTCGGGCGGCGAGGCGCAGCGCGTGAAGCTCTCGCAGGAGCTGTCCAAGCGCGACACCGGCCGCACGCTCTACATCCTCGACGAGCCCACCACCGGCCTGCACTTCCACGACATCTCGCTGCTGCTGAAGGTGATCCACGCGCTGCGCGACCACGGCAACACCGTCGTGGTGATCGAGCACAACCTCGACGTGATCAAGACCGCCGACTGGGTGATCGACATGGGGCCGGAGGGCGGCGACGGCGGCGGCAGGGTGGTCGCGGCGGGCACGCCCGAGCAGGTCGCCGAGGCGCCGGGCAGCCACACCGGGCGCTACCTCGCGCGGCTGCTGCGGCGGGCGCGGGCGAGCCTCGCGGCCTGAGCGTCGCGCGAAGGGCTCGGCGCGAGGCCGGCCGCTCGGCCCGCGCGCCGACGGCGGGGCCCGCCGATCGCGTCGGCGCGCCGGACGGGCGGCCGGCCGGGGGCCCGAGACGGAAACGACACCGGGCCGACACGGCCCGGTCATCGTGCCGGGTGAGCATCCTGCGTGCGACCCCTCGTCGTGGCGGGCGCGCGACGCCGGGTCGGCGGGCGCCGACCGTCCGCGGGCCACGGGCTGCCGCCCGGGCACCGAACGTGCCTCCAGTCATTGCCCCGCGGTCCCCCTGGACCGATAACGACGGCGCGACACGCAGAAACAAGAGACGATGCACATGATCATCCATTCCGCCACGGTCGAGCTCCACCCGACCGACATCCGATTGCTGACCGAGAGCGGCCTGCCGCTCGCCCACGAGAGCCCGCGCGGGAGCGTGCTGCCGATCGGCCGCGCCGACCTCGCCTCGAAGCTGCGCGCCGCACGCGCCCGCACGGACGATCCCGACTGCCGCGCGGTGATCGTAAGCTTCCTCAAGCAGCTGCGCGCCTGACCCCGCGGGCGCGCGGCCTCCACAAGGAACCGCGATGACCGCCCTCTCCTACGCGCCCGGCACCGTGCCGGGCGGCCCCTGGGCCACCTACCTCGACCAGGTCGAACGCGTCCGGCCCTACCTCGGTCCGCTCGATCGCTGGATCGAGACGCTCAGGCGCCCCAAGCGCTGCCTCGTCGTCGACGTCCCGATCGAGATGGACGACGGGCGCGTCGCGCACTTCGAGGGCTTCCGCGTCCAGCACAGCCTCACGCGCGGCCCGGGCAAGGGCGGCGTGCGCTACCACCCCGACGTCACGCTCGAGGAGGTGATGGCGCTCGCCGCGTGGATGACGATCAAGAACGCCGCGGTCAACCTGCCCTACGGCGGCGCGAAGGGCGGGGTGCGCTGCGACCCGTCGGCGCTGTCGATGAAGGAGCTCGAGCGCGTCACGCGCCGCTACACCAGCGAGATCGGGCTGGTCATCGGCCCGCAGGTCGACATCCCCGCGCCCGACGTCAACACCAACGCGCAGGTGATGGCGTGGATGATGGACACCTACTCGATGAACGTCGGCGCGACCGCGACCGGCGTCGTCACCGGCAAGCCGATCGCGCTCGGCGGCTCGCTCGGGCGCGTGAAGGCGACCGGGCGCGGCGTGTTCGTCGTCGGCCGCGAGGCCGCGCGGCGCACGGGGCAGCCGATCGAGGGCGCGCGCGTCGCGATCCAGGGCTTCGGCAACGTGGGCTCGGCGGCCGCCGAGCTCTACGCCGCGCACGGCGCGAAGGTGATCGCGGTGCAGGACTCGAGCGGCACCGTGCTGGACGAGCACGGGCTCGACGTGCGTGCGCTCGCGGCGCACGTCGAGGCGCGTGGCGGCGTCGCGGGCTTTGCCGGCGCCGACGCGATCGGCGCCGAGGACTTCTGGCGCATGGAGTCCGACGTGCTGATCCCAGCGGCGCTCGAAGGCGTGCTGAACGCCGAGCGCGCGCGCGCGCTGCGCACGCGGATGGTGCTGGAAGGCGCCAACGGCCCGACGCTGCCCGAGGCCGATGCGATCCTGAACGAGCGCGGCATCCTGGTCGTGCCCGACGTGATCGCGAACGCCGGCGGCGTGACCGTCTCGTACTTCGAGTGGGTGCAGGACTTCTCGAGCTTCTTCTGGACCGAGGAGGAGATCAACGCGCGACTCGACAAGATCCTGATCGGCGCGTTCGGCCGGGTCTGGTCCGACTCGGAGAAGCACCGGATCGCGCTGCGCACGGCGGCCTTCGTCGTCGCGTGCGAGCGGGTGCTGTCGGCGCGGGAGCTGCGCGGGCTGTATCCCTAGGCCCGCCGGCGCGCGGCGAGCTTGCGCGCCTCCTCCACCCACAGCACGACGCTCGCGAGCGCGAGCAGCGCGACGAGCGTGCCCGCCGGCAGCGGCACCGTGTGGAACAGCGCGTTCAGCGGCGGCGCGTACAGCACCAGCGCCTGCAGCGCGAACGACGCGACGAGGCCGGCGAGCAGCCAGCCGTTGCGCGGCCGGCCGCGGGCGAACGCCGAGCGCGTCGCCGAGCGGCAGTTCAGCACGTTGAACCACTGCGTGAACGCGAGCAGCGTGAAGGTCTCGGTGCGCACCAGCTCGATCGGCACGCCGGCCGCGGTCCGCCATGCGAACCAGCCGGCGGTGACGGCGACCGCGGCCGGCACCAGCAGCGCGAGCCGCCGCAGCATCGCCGCGTCGATCAGCCGGTCGTCGCGCGGCACGGGCGGCCGGCGCATCTCGTCGCCGTCGGGCGGGTCCATCACCAGGTTCACCGTCACCGTGCCCTCGGTGACGATGTTGATCCACAGGATCTGCACCGCCAGCAGCGGCAGCGGCCAGCCCGCGGCCAGCGCGAGCAGCAGCAGGCAGACCTCGTCGACCGAGGTCGCGAACAGGTACAGGATCACCTTCTTCAGGTTCCCGTAGACGAGCCGCCCCTCCTCGACGGCGTCGACGATCGTCGCGAAGTCGTCGTCGGTGACGACGATCCGCGCGGCACCCTTGGCGACCTCGGTGCCGGTGAGGCCCATCGCGACGCCGACGTCGGCGCGCGCGAGCGCGGGCGCGTCGTTGACGCCGTCGCCGGTCATCGCGACGACGTCGCCGCGGGCCTGCAGCGCCTCGACGATCCGCAGCTTCTGCGCCGGCTGCACGCGCGCGAACACCGCGATCGCGTCGAGCGCGTCGTGCAGCTCGGCGTCGTCCATCCGCTCGAGCTCGGTGCCGTCGACGGCGCGGTCGCCGTCGCGCGCGATGCCGAGCTCGCGCGCGATCGCGAGACCGGTGCGCACGTGGTCGCCGGTCACCATCACCGGCCGGATGCCGGCCTCGGCGCAGCGCGCGACCGCGGCCCGCGCCCCGTCGCGCGGCGGGTCGATCTGGCCGACCAGGCCCAGCAGCCGCGCGCGGCCGGCGAGCGCGTCGAAGCCGGCCTCGGGGTCGAACGCGTCGGCCTCGAGTCGCGCGAAC
>JADCHE010000032.1 GCA_020248665.1 Burkholderiales bacterium
AGCAGCGCGTTCCACTCGGCGGTGCTGCGCGTCGCGAAGATCCGCACCAGCTCGGCGTTGACGGTCGCGACGTTCGCGCTGCGGCCCGCGTAGGTCGCGAAGCGCGGGTCGTCGAGCAGCTCCGCGCGGCCGATCGCGCGGGCGAAGCGCTGCCACTGCCCGTCGTTGTAGACGATCGCGCAGACGTGGCCGTCTAGGGTCGCGTAGGGCTTGCGGTCGGGCGAGAGCTGGCGCGGATAGCCGCCGGCGTCCAGCGGCGGCTCGTAGCTCATGCCGCCCAGGTGGTCGCCGAGCACGATCGCCGCCATCGTCTCGAACATCGGCACGTCGACGCGCTGGCCGAGGCCGCTCCGCGTGCGCTCGAGCAGCGCGGCGAGGATCGCGCCGACCGCGACCTGGCCGACCAGCCGGTCGGCGATCGCGTTCGGCACGTAGCGCGGCTCGGGACTGCCGGAGCGCGTCATGAGCCAGGCGATGCCGGTCGCACCCTGGATCAGGTCGTCGTAGGCGGGGCGCGCCGCATAGGGGCCGTCCTGGCCGAAGCCGAAGAGGCCCGCGTAGACGAGCCGCGGGTTGACCTCGCGCAGCGCCTCGTAGCCGAGACCGAGCCGCGCCATCGCCCGCGGGCGCACGTTGTAGACGAGCACGTCGGCGCCGGCGGCGAGCCGCAGCAGCACGTCGCGGCCGGCCGCGCGCTTCAGGTCGAGCACGATGCCGCGCTTGCTGCGGTTCGTGTTCATGAACATCGCGCCCATCCGCGGCCCGCGCGTCGGCAGGATGTCGCGGACCAGGTCGCCGTCGGGCGACTCGACCTTGATCACGTCGGCGCCGTAGTCGCCGAGCGTCTGGGCCGCCGACGGGCCCATCAGCACCGTCGTCAGGTCGATCACGCGGCAGCCCTGCAGGGGTCCCACCGGGTCCGTCTCCTCGAGTCCCGCTCGTCGCCGGCACCCGGGGCGGGTGCGGTCGCGTTCGTCGCATTATTCCCCCGTGTGGACGATGTGTCCACCTGTGGGAACGAAAGCGGTATCCTCGGCGGCGCACCGAGGAGGATCCCGATGCTGGTCAAGCAGGCCGCCCACGTCGTCGAGCTGCTCGAGCTGTTCGCACGACTCGGCCGCCCGGCCGCGCTCGCCGAGGTCTCGCAGCAGCTCGGCTGGCCGCGCTCGTCGGCGTTCAAGCTGCTCGGCACGCTGGTCGAGCTCGGCTTCCTGTACGAGCCGCGGGCTCGCGGTGGCTACTGGCCGACGCCGCGCTGGCTCGAGCTCGCGCAGGCGTTCGCGCAGGCGCAGCCGCTGCCGCCCTCGCTCGGCCGCGTGCTCGACGAGGTCGTGCAGCGGACCGGCGAGACCGCGGTGCTCGCCGCGCCGGCGGGCGCGCACGCGGTGTTCCTGCAGGTGGTCGACTCGCCGCATGCGATCCGCTACGCGGCGGGCGTCGGCAAGCGCGTGCCGATCCACGCGACCGCGACCGGACGCGCGCTGCTGTCGCTGCATTCGCCCGCCGAGCGCGCGTCGCTGCTGGCACGCATCCGCTACGAGCGCTACACCGACGCGACGGTGATGTCGGCCGAGGCGGTGGAGGCCGACGTCGCGGCCTCCGTGGCGCGCGGCTGGTTCGAGAGCACCGGCGGCTTCACGCCGGACCTCGGCGGCGTCGCGCTGCCGCTTCGGCTCGACGGCCGGCGCTTCGCGATCCTCGCCGCGGGGCCGGTCGGCCGGGTGCGCGGCACCTACCCGGCGCTCGCGGCGACGGTGCGCGAGGCGATCGAGCGGCACGTGGCCGCGGCGGCGCGCTGACGCGCCGCGGGCTCGCGTCGAAGGGTGACCGCGGAAGAGGCGAGGGCCCGGGCGAGCGGCGCTCAGGCCGGTGGCGCAACGCGCGCCGCCCAGAAGCGCGCGAGGTCCACGCGCCGCGCGACCCACAGCGCGTCCCCGTAGCCGTCGACCAGCTCCAGGATCCGGCGAAACGCGGCGAAGCGCCCCGGTCGCCCGACGATCCGCAGGTGGAAGCCGAGGTTCAGCAGCTTCGGGCAGCCGGCCTCGCCCTCGCGGACCAGCACGTCCAGCGCGTCGCGGACGTAGTCGACCATGTCGTCCGAGCGCACGAAGCCGTTCGGATGGAAGAACTTCATGTCGTTCGAGTCGAACGCGTAGGGCACGACCAGCAGCGGCCGCTCGCCGGGCGGTGCGTCCCAGTAGGGCAGGTCGTCGTCGAGCCCGTTGCTGCTGTAGAGGAAGCCCGCCTCGCGCAGCAGCCCGCGGGTCCAGCGGCTCTCGCTGCCGCGGCAGAAGAAGCCCTGCGGGCGCTCGCCGGTTGCGCGCTCGATCGCCTCGATCGAACGCGCCAGGTCCCGCCGCTCGCTGTCCGCGTCGTCGTAGTCCGCGCACGGCCGCCAGCGCCAGCCGTGGCACGCGCCCTCGTGGCCGGCCGCGACGATCGCCCGCGCGAGCTCCGGCGAGCGCTCGACAGCGCGTCCGCACATCCAGAACGTCGCGACGCGCCGGTGCGCCTCGAGCTCGCGCAGGATTCGCCAGACGCCGGCGCGCACGCCGTAGGCGAACTGCTGCTCGGTACCCTGGTCCCATCGACCGGGCTCGACGACGCTGCGGACCTCGGCCATGCCCTCCGCGACCGCGTCGCCGTCGGAGACCGCCCACTCGGCGCCTTCCTCGAGGTTGACGACCAGCGAGACGATCGCCTTCGCGCCGTCCGGCAGCGCGACGCGCGGCGGCTCGGCGCCGTGACCGCGCAGGTCTCGTGGGGGCAGGGCGGGGATGGTCATCGGGCGCTCGGCGGTGACGGGAGGGCGTGACGCGGGGCGTCGCGGCGCGCTGTGCGGGAAGCGGAACGGCGCGAGGATGCCCGAGCGCCGGCGGCGCGTCGAGTCGCGCCCGCAGGCAGGGCGCGGCGGGCGTGCGACCGCCCGCGCGTGGCACACTCGCTCGCCGAGCGCGCCCGCGCGCACCCGTCACCCGGAGACGCAGCATGAGCACCGACAACGAGTACGTCCCCCCGAAGGTCTGGACCTGGAACAAGGCGAGCGGCGGCCGTTTCGCGAACATCAACCGGCCGATCGCCGGCGCGACGCACGAGAAGGACCTGCCGGTCGGCAAGCACCCGATGCAGCTCTACTCGCTCGGCACGCCGAACGGCCAGAAGGTCACGATCATGCTCGAGGAGCTGCTCGCGCTCGGCCACGCGGGCGCCGAGTACGACGCGTGGCCGATCCGGATCCACGAAGGCGAGCAGTTCTCGAGCGGCTTCGTCGCGGTCAACCCCAACTCCAAGATTCCCGCGCTGCTCGACCGCAGCGGCCCGACGCCGATCCGCGTGTTCGAGTCGGGTGCGATCCTGATGCACCTCGCCGAGAAGTTCGGCGCGTTCCTGCCGACCGAGCCCGCGAAGCGCGCGGAGTGCCTGTCGTGGCTCTTCTGGCAGATGGGCAGCGCGCCGTACCTCGGCGGCGGCTTCGGCCACTTCTATGCGTATGCGCCGATCAAGATCGAGTATGCGATCGACCGCTTCGCGATGGAGACCAAGCGCCAGCTCGACGTGCTGGAGCGGCGCCTCGCCGAGAGCGAGTACCTCGGCGGGGCCGACTACACCGTCGCCGACATCGCGGTCTGGCCCTGGTACGGCGGCCTCGCCAAGGGCCTGCTGTACGGCGCCGGCGAATTCCTGTCGGTGCACGAGTACCGCAACGTGATCCGCTGGGCCGACGCGATCGGCGCGCGGCCGGCGGTGCGGCGCGGCCGGATCGTCAACCGCTTCCAGGGCGAGCCCTCGGCGCAACTGCACGAGCGGCACGACGCGAGCGACTTCGACACGAAGACGCAGGACAAGGTCGGCAAGCCGGGCTGACGCGGGCCGCGGGCCGCCGCGTCAGTCGGTCTCGAACCCCTGGCCGCGCACGAAATCGCCCCAGTCCGCCCGCTGCGCCGACGCGTACTGCCGCACGCGCTCCTCGGACCAGGTCGGTGCGGGCGGGGCGCCGGGCGGTAGCACGCGGGCGCGCGCGGCAACGTAGCGCGCGTCGAAGGCATCCACCAGCGGGTCCGGCGACGCGTCGTCGAACCGGTCGACGTGCAGCGTCGCGGCGAGCGGCAGGCGAGGCGTCGGCGCGCGCGGCTGCGACGGCCATCCGATGCAGAGCCCCGCGACCGGGAACACGTGGCGCGGCAGCGCGAGCAGGCGGGCGAGCTGCGCGGCGCGGTCGCGCAGCACGCTGATCGGGCAGCAGCCCAGGCCCACCGCCTCGGCCGCGCGCACGAAGTTCATCAGCACCAGCGCCGCGTCGACCGTCGGGTTGAAGAAGCCGTCGAGGTGCTCGTTCTCGAACCGCAGGCCGCGCCGCTCGAACAGTCGCCGCAAGCGCCGGCCGTCGCCGCAGAACACCAGCAGCGCGCCGGCGTCGGCCATCCACGGCATCGACGGGACCAGCGCCTGCACCGCCGCGCGCAGCGACGGCTCGCGGACGTCGATCACGTCGGCCTGCTGCAGGAAGCTCTTGGACGGAGCCGACAGCGCGCAGGCCGCGAGCAGGCGCACCAGCGACGGCTCGACCGGCCGGTCCGTCCAGGCGCGATGCGTCGCGTGGGCGGCCATCCGCAGCAGCTCGTCGAGGCCGTCGAGGCCGGCGGGCACCTCGACGTCCTCGCCGAAGCGCTCCGAGAGGATGCGGCGCAGCGAAGCGGCGAGATCGGAATCGACGGGGTCCGGTGTCATCGGTCGAGGCTCGCGGGAACGGGACGCTTCACCGTACCATCCGGCGCCCGACCGCCCGCGTCACGCGTTCCGATCCACGTCAGCGTCCAGGCGCGATCGGCGCGACCGCCACGGGCCGCGCGCCGAACAGCGGGCCGTCGCGATAGCGCAGCACGACCATCTCGACCGGCCCGTCCAGGTGCCGCGTCTCGACCTCGCCGACCAGCCTGCACATCAGCCGCGGCCCCGAATGCAGGTCGACGATCCCGATCGCGTACGGCGCGTCGGCCGCGAATGCGCCCGGCACGACGTGGACCCGCGTGAAGCTGTAGAGCGTGCCGCCCGGCGCGAGCGCCTCCCAGCGCATTGCCCGGCTCCAGCAGGCGCGGCACACCGGTCGGGGGGGGAACCCCGGCAGGCCGCAGGCCTCGCAGCGCGTCGTGGTCAGCCGGCCATCGGCGAGGGCGTCCCAGAACGGCCGGGTGAACGACGAGACACGCGGCGGGAAGGGCCGGTCGCCCGCCATGTCGACCGATGCGAGCCGGGCGAGGGTCACGAGCGGCCCTCCAGCACGTGCACGAGTGCGGCGTTGTACTTGCCGAGCTCGCTGACGGTCAGCGCGATCCGGGCGTCGCGGACCTGGCGCGCGCCCGCCGTGCCGGTGACCTGCTGGACCGCCTCGATCACGTCGTAGAGCGGCGTCACCTCGGGCGGGTGTCCGCGCGACAGCGCGCCGCCGCAGGTGTTGACCGGTACGCGGCCGTCGAAGCGGGTCTCGCCCGCCTCGGTGGCCGGCGCGCCGCGGCCGCGCGCGAACAGCCCGAGTGCCTCCGAGGCGAGCACCTCGACGATCGTGCACGGTGCGTAGAGCTCGAAGGTCGAGACGTCGCCGAGCGCGAGGCCCGCGGCCTCGAGCGCGCGGCCCGCGGCGATCCGCAGCGTGCCGTAGTCGAGCGCGTCGGCCCGCCGGTCCGCGATCTGATGCAGCCCCTCGTGCTCGAAGCCGCGCCCGCGCACGAGCACGTGCGGCCGACCGCTGGCGCGCGCCAGGTCCTCGTCGACGATCACCAGCGCCGCGGCGCCGTCGGCACGGCCCGGCACCTCGAGCAGGCCGAGCGGCTCGACGATCGGGCGCGCGGCGAGCACGTCCTCGAGGGTGATCGGGGTGCGGTACTGCGCGAGCGGGTTCAGCGCGGCGTGCGCGCGGTTCTTGACCGCGACCGACGCGAGCGTCGCGCGCGGCATCCGGTGCTCGTGCAGGTAGCGCTGCGCGTCCATCGCGTACCACGCGATCGGCACCGCCCCGAAGGGCGACTGGAAGTCGACGTCGCCGGTCAGCCGGATGCTGTAGTCGAGGTGCCGTACGGTCGGCACCCCGGTCTCGAAGTGCACGCCGACGGCGAGCATGCAGCGCGCGTCGCCCGACTCGACCCGGTGGACCGCGGTGTCGAACGCGTGGCCGCCGGTCATGCCGTTGCCGAGCACCTGCACGACGGTCGATCGGGCGCGGATGCCGAGGTACGCGGTCAGGAAGGTGTGGAAGTAGCCCTGCCTCGTGTGGTCGCCCGGGTGCGCGACGACCACGCCGTCGAGGTCCTCGCGGCCCAGGCCGGCGGCGGCCATGGCGTCGAGCACGACGTCGACGCCGAGCTCGTGCTCGAGCGGCGCATCGCCCGACGCACGCTTCTGGTGGGTGCCCACCGGCACCGCGCCCCAGCCGAGGATCGCCGCTCTGCGGTTCATGCCGTTCCTCAGCGGGCCACGACGATGCCTTCGCGCTCGCGGTCCCACAGCTGGTCGCGGTTCGCCTGCGCGTCCTGCTTGAGCTTGTACTTCTCGATCTTCTCGGTGGCCGTCTTGGGCAGCGCGTCGATGAAGCGCACGAAGCGTGGCACCATGAAGTAGCTCATCCGCTCGGCGGCGAAGCGCACGACCTCGGCCTCCGAGAGCGTCTCGCCGGGCTTGCGCACCACGTAGACCATCACCTCGTCCTCGCTCATCTCGGAGGACACCGGCACCGCCGCGACCTCGTGGACCGCCGGATGGCGGGACAGGATCAGCTCGACCTCGTAGGCCGAGACGTTCTCGCCCCGGCGTCGGATCGCCTCCTTCTTGCGGTCGACGAACCAGAGGTAGCCGTCGGCGTCGACGCGGCCGCGGTCGCCGGTGCAGAACCAGCCGTCGACGAACGCCTTCGCCGTCGCCTCCGGCATCGCGTGGTAGCCCTTCATCATCGAGCCCGGCTGCAGCGGCTTGAGCAGGATCTCGCCGACCTCGCCGGCGGGCAGGTCGCGGTGGTCGTCGTCGACCACCCGCAGCAGCGACGCGTCGCGCGGGCTGCCCGCCGACCCGGCCTTGTCCTCGCGGTCGCCCGGCACGTACGACGTCACGGCGTAGTTCTCCGACATCGCGAACACCGAGGTGAGCGCGATGCCGTAGCGCTCGCGGAAGATCCGCGGGAAGTCGGGGTGCATCGGCACGACGAGCGCGAGTCGCACGCGGTGGTCGCGCTCGGCCGGGGATGGCGGCAGCTGCAGGATGATGTTGTTCATCGCGCCCAGCGCGTTGAACTGCGTCGCGCCGAACGTGCGGATGTCGCTCCAGAACGTCGACGCCGAGAAGCGGGGCGCCAGCGCGATCGCGGCCTCGGCCCAGAGCGCCGCGTAACACGAGTACCACATCGCGTTCGCGTGGAACAGCGGCAGGCAGGTATAGAGCACGTCGTCGGACCGGTAGCCGTACTCGCCCGCGATCGCCCGGCCGACCGCGTGGCCCTGCGACTGCGGGCACATCACGCCCTTCGAGGGGCCGGTCGTACCCGAGGTGTAGAGGATCGTCTGCACGTCGTCGTGCCGCACGCGGTCGAGCGGCGGACGCGTCGCGTCGCCCGAGTCGAGCGCGCTCGCGGGCTCGACGGGCGCCGACGTTCCGCCCAGGTCGGCGGACGACACCGGCCCGTCGCGGCGAACGAACCATCGGCGGACCTTGGGCAGGCGGGGCGCCTCGGTTGCGACGCGCTCGAGCCACGCGTCGTCGACGACCACGCAGCTCGCGTCGGACTGCTCGAGGAAGTAGCGCAGCATGTCGCCGCGCGCGGCGGTGTTGACCGGCACCGCCACCGCCCCGAGCCGGCCCAGGCCCCAGAGCACCCACAGGAACTCGGGGCAGTTGGCCATCAGGATCGCGACGTGGTCGCCGCGCCCGATGCCGCGCGCGGCGAAGCCGTTCGCATAGCGGCTCGTCATGCGGTCGGCGTCGGCGTAGGTGTAGCGCTCGTCGCACCACAGCAGGAACGGCCGTTGCGGAATGCGGTCGGCCTTGTCGGCGAGCACCCGGCCGATGGTGCGATCCTCGAGCACGTAGTCGTGCATGCTGGCGGCTCCCCCGCGACGACGCTGCGGCCCCGGGCCACGATGGACGAAGCCGGATTGTCCGCCAATCCGGCGCAGGTCGCCGCGCGGAGCGGCTAGACTCGATACGACTGGCCGAACGGGCCGAGGAGACCGCATGCACGCGACGGACCGCCCGGCCACGGGGCGCCGCGCGAGTCGCGCGCGGTCGCGCGCCCCCGGGGAGACGACGGCATGGCGAAGCACGAGCTGCTGATCCGCAACGGCATGGTGATCGACGGAACCCGCGCGCCGCGGGTGCGCGCCGACGTCGCGATCTCGGACGGCAAGATCGCGCGGATCGGCCGTGTCGATCCTTCCGACGCCGACGAGGTGCTCGACGCGACCGGACTCGTCGTCGCGCCGGGCTTCGTCGACCTGCACACCCACTACGACGCGCAGCTGTTCTGGGATCCGTACTGCACGCTCTCCGGGTGGCACGGCATCACCTCGGTCGCGATCGGCAACTGCGGCTTCGGCTTCGCGCCGGTGAGGCCCGACGCGCGCGCGCGCGCGATGCTCTCGATGACGCGCGTCGAGGCGATCCCGCTCGCGTCGATGGCCGCCGGCATGCCCTGGGACTGGGTGACCTTCCCGGAGTTCCTCGACAGCGTCGAGCGCGCGCCCAAGGCGGTCAACGTGCTGCCCTATGTGCCGGTCGGGCCGTTGCTCGTCTGGGTATTGGGCCTCGAGGCCGCCAAGGCGGGCCGGCGCCCGACGGAGGCCGAGCATGCCGAGCTGCGCCGCCTGCTGCACGAGGCGATGGACGCCGGCGGCTGCGGCTGGTCCGCGCAGCGCATGATGCCCGACGGGCCGTCGTCGGTGCAGCGCGACCACGACGGCAGCCCGATGCCGACCGACGTGATGCACGACGACACCTGCCGCGAGCTCGCGAGGGTGCTGCGCGAGCGCGACGACGGCTTCATGCAGATGCTGATGATCTCGGGCGACAACGCCCGCGACCGCGCGTTCCACGAGGAGCTCGCCGAGATCGCGGGGCGCCCGATGCTGATGAACGTCGTCCAGGCGTTCGACCACCGCCCCGAGATCCACCGCCGGGTGCTCGCGTGGCTGCGCGGCTGCCGCGAGCGCGGCGTGCGGGTCGTCGGCCAGGGCCTGACCACCGACGCCGGCTTCGCGTTCACCTTCGAGGACTGGAACCTGTTCGACGACGCCGCGCCGTGGCGCGAGGCGACCACCGGCACCCTCGCCGAGAAGCGGGCGAAGCTCGGCGACCCGGCGCGCCGCCAGGCGCTGAAGGACCACCTGCCGGTCACCGCGACCGGCCCGCTCGAGCAGATCGTGATCACCGGGCCGAAGCTCGAGCGGAACGCTCGGTGGCTCGACCACTCGCTCGCGCTCGTCGCCGAGAAGACGGGCCGCCACCCGGTCGACGTGATGCTCGACATGGCCGTCGAGGAGGACCTGCGTACCGAGTTCTTCGCCGCGCCGCCGAACGGGCGGATCGACTACCTGAAGGAGATCGTCGACGACCCGTACGTGCTGTTCGGCGTGTCCGACGGCGGCGCGCACACCAAGTTCCTGACCGCCGGCCGCTATCCCACCGAGACGATCTGCAAGGTGGTCCGCGAGCACGCGATGATCGGCCTCGAGGAGGCGCACTGGCGCCTGTCCGCGCTGCCCGCCCAGGTCGCCGGCTTCCGCGACCGCGGCGTGCTGCGCGAGGGCGCGCCGGCCGACGTCGTCGTCTACGACTACGAGCGGCTGCGCGTGCTGCCAGCCGAGATCGTCCACGACCTGCCGGGCGGCGAATGGCGGCGGATCCAGAAGGCCGAGGGCTACCGCTGGATCGTCGTGAACGGGCGGGTGACGATGCGCGACGGCGAGCCGACACACGTGCACTCGGGCCGGCTGCTGCGGCACGGGCGGGCGTAGACCGGCGACGACCGGGGCGGGTCGCCGCCGTGCCGTGGACCGTCGGAAAGGAAGAAGCCCGCCGAACCGGGGTCGGGCGGGCTTCGATGCGACTGGTGGCGAATCAGGGACTCGAACCCCGGACCTGCGGATTATGATTCCGTCGCTCTAACCGACTGAGCTAATTCGCCGAAGAGGCGGGAGTCTACACGATCCACCGCCGGCTCGGCAATCCGGCCCGGCGGTCAGCCCCCCAGCACCGGGAACGTGACCGTGAACCGCGTCCCGGGCGGCTTCTGCCCCGGGCGCGCGTCGTCCACCTCGATCGTCGCGCCGTGCTGGATCGCGATCTCGCGCACGATCGGCAGGCCCAGCCCACTGCCGTCGACGCCGGTGCCGAGCACGCGGTAGAAGCGCTCGAAGACCAGCTCCCGGTCGGATTCCGGGATGCCCGGCCCGCTGTCCTCGATCTCGAGCAGCACGCGGCGCCCGTCGGCGACGACACGCACGGTGACGGTGCCGTCGCGCGGGGTGTAGCGCAGCGCGTTGTCGATCAGGTTGTTGGCGAGTTCGCCCAGCAGGACCGGGTGGCCGGCGATGCGCGCGCTTGCGTCGGGGCCTTCGCCGTCCCACTGGGCGCGCTCCGACTCGTAGCCGAGGTCGATGCCGCGCTCGATCGCGACCGGCACCCACTCGGACACGGCCTCGCGCGCGAAGGCGTCTAGATCGAGCGGCTCGAGCGTCGCGACGTCGCGCAGGTTCTCCATCCGCGCGAGCGCGAGGAGCTGGCTGACGAGGTGCGCGGCGCGCTGCGAGCTGCGCGCGATCTGCTCGAGCGCGCGCCGCTGCTCGACGGGATCGCGCTCGCGTATCGCGAGCTCGGACTGGGTGCGCAGCCCGGCGAGCGGGGTCTTCATCTGGTGGGCGGCGTCGGCGATGAAGCGCTTCTGCGCGGCGACGATCGCGTTCTGGCGCTCGAGCAGGTCGTTGAACGCATCGACCAGCGGCGCGATCTCCTCGGGCGCGCCGCGCGGGTCGATCGGCGACACGTCGTCGGGGTCGCGGCCGCGGATCCGGCGCTGCAGGGTCTTCAGCGGCGACAGCCCGCGCGACAGGGCGAACCAGACGAGCAGCACCGCGACCGGCAGGATCATGAACTGCGGAAAGATCACGCCCTTGATGATCTCGTTGGCGAGCCGCGTGCGCCTGTCGAGGGTCTCGGCGACCTGCACCAGCACCGGCTCCATCTCCTCGCCCTCGGCGAGGTCGATGTACAGGTAGCCGATCCGCACCGGGTCACCGCGGTAGGTCGCGTTGCGCAGCCTGACCTTGCCCGGCTCCGGATAGTCGTACAGCCCGGGCCTCGGCAGATCGGCCTCGCCGGCGATGGTCTTGCCGCGGCCGCCGACGACCTGGTAGTAGACGGTGTCCTCGTCGTCGGCCGCCAGGAAGTCGCGCGCGGCGCGCGGCAGGATCACGACGACCCGCTCCGACGCGACGCGTACCTGTTGCGCGAGCGCCTGGGTGCGATCGTCGAGCGCGCGGTCGAACGGAGCGTCGGCGAGCGAGCGCGCGATCAGGAAGGTGATCGCGACCGACAGCGGCCACAGCAGCAGCAGCGGCGCGAACATCCAGTCGAGGATCTCGCCGAACAGCGAGCGCTGCTCGAGCGACTCGGAGGTCGCTCGCTTCGGACGCCGCACGCGCCAGCGGCCGGTCCAGAGGCGGCCGACAGTGACGGCGTCGGCGTCCGGGTCGCCCGCGCGGTCCGCTGCGGGGTCGTCGCGCCGCGGATCGCCGTCGACGCGCGGCGTCCCGGTGCGCTTCGCGCCGCGTGCGCCCTCGGGATCGCGGTGCCCGGTTCGCACGAGCGGCCCGGTGTCCTCGGGCTCGCCGAACCACGGCGCGTGCACGCGCTCGCGGGTCTCGACGAGATCCTTGAGGCTGCCGCCGAGTCGCAGGCGGTCCCATCCGGTGCGCGCGTGCCCCGGCCCGTCGCGGGACGGCTCGGCGCCCGGTGGGTCGTCGTGCGCCGACGGCATCGGCCGGGTGCTCAGGGCTTGCCGACGCCTTCCGGCGGCCGCTCCAGGCAGTAGCCGAGGCCGCGCACCGTGGCGATGCGGATGCCGCCCCCCTCGAGCTTCTTGCGCAGGCGGTGCATGTAGACCTCGATCGCGTTGTGGCTGACCTCGTCGCCCCACTCGCAGAGGTGGTCGACGATCTGCTCCTTGCTCACGAGCCGGCCGACGCGCGACAGCAGCACCTCGAGCAGGCCGGTCTCGCGGGCGGACAGCTCGAGCGCCTGGCCGTGCAGCGTGGCCGTGCGGCCGCCCTGGTCGAACACCAGCTCGCCCAGCCGCACGTGGTTTCCGCCGCCGCCGTTCGCCCGGCGCACCAGCGCGCGCACGCGGGCCTCGAGCTCGGACAGCGCGAACGGCTTGGCCATGAAGTCGTCGGCGCCGAGGTCCAGGCCCCGCACCCGCTGCTCGACCGAGTCGGCCGCGGTCAGGATCAGCACCGGGACGGCCGACTCGCGGCCGCGCAGGCGCTTGAGCACGTCCATGCCGGACAGGCGGGGCAGGCCGAGATCGAGGATCAGCAGGTCGTAGGGCTGGGCGGCGAGCGCGGCGTCGGCCTCGCTGCCCGAGGCGACCCAGTCGACGGCGTAGCCGGCCTTCCGCAGCGACCGGCACAAGCCGTCGGCCAGCACGGTGTCGTCCTCGGCGAGAAGGACCCTCATCGGTCGCCCGTCCGTGTCCCCTGATGCCAGGAGTGTAGCGCTCCCGCTACGATCCGCGGAACCGGTTGATCGCGTCGCGGGTCTCGGCAGCCACGCGGCGCGCGGCCTCGGCGAAGTCCTCGCCGGCGCTCGCGTAGAGGATCGCCCGCGAGGAGTTGATCATCATGCCGGTGCCCTCGGCGGTCCGGCCGGCGCGCACGGTGGCCGCGACGTCGCCGCCCTGGGCGCCGACGCCGGGCACGAGCAGCGGAAGGGTCGGGGCGATCTCGCGAACGCGCGCGAGCTCGGCCGGGACGGTTGCGCCGACCACGAGACCGAGCTGGCCGCCGCGGTTCCACGGGCCGGCCGCGAGCCGGGCGACTCGTTCGTACAGCCGTTCGCCGCCGACGTCGAGCGACTGCAGATCGGCGCCGCCCGGGTTGGAGGTGCGACACAGCAGGATCACGCCGCGGCCCGGGTGCGCGAGCAGCGGCTCGACCGAGTCGAGGCCCATGTAGGGGCTCACCGTGACCGCGTCGGCGCCGTAGCGCTCGAACACCTCGCGCGCGTACTGCTCGGCAGTCGAGCCGATGTCGCCGCGCTTCGCGTCGAGCACGACCGGCACGCCGGGGTGCCGGGCGTGGATGTGCGCGATCAGCGCCTCGAGCTGGTCCTCGGCGCGGTGCGCGGCGAAGTAGGCGATCTGCGGCTTGAACGCGCAGGCGAGGTCGGCGGTCGCGTCGACGATCGCGGTGCAGAAGCGCAGGATCGCGTCGGGCGGGCCGGCGAGGTGACGGGGGAAGCGCGCCGGGTCGGGGTCGAGGCCCACGCAAAGGAGCGAATCGGAACGGGCCCAGGCGTGCCTGAGCGACACTGTGAACGAGTCGGCCATCACGTCCCGATTCTACCCGCGACCCGCGCGGCCCGCCCCCCGGGCGGCCCGCACCGGTCCGTGCCCCGCCCGGCCACCCCGACCCGAAGATGCCCGTCGCCCTGTCGCGCAAGGACCTGCTGCTGCTCGTCGTGCTCACCGTGCTGTGGGGCGTGAACTGGCCGGTGATGAAGGCCGGCGTACGCGAATTCCCGCCGCTCGGCTTCCGCGCGCTGTGCATGGCGGGCGGCGCGGTGCTGCTCGCGCTCATGGCCCGGGCGCAGGGGCACTCGCTGCGCGTCGAGCGCGAGCACTGGCGCGAGCTGGCGCTGCTCGGCCTGACCAACATGGTGGGCTGGTACGTGCTGGCGATCTGGGGCGTGAAGCTGCTGTCGTCGGGGCGGGCCGCGATCCTCGGCTACACGATGCCGGTCTGGACCGCGCTGATCGGCTGGCTCCTCTACCGCGACCGGCTCGATGCGCGGACGGGGCTCGGCGTGCTCGCCGCATGCGCGGCGGTCGGGCTGCTGCTGGCGGGCGAGCTCGGCACGCTGAGCGGGCGGCCGTTGGGCGCGCTGCTCATGCTGGGCGCCGCGTTCACCTGGGCGATCGGCACGCAACTGATGCGGCGGCGCACGGTGCCCGGCTCGCTGGTCGTGCTGACCTTCTGGATGATGCTGATGGGGCTCGCGACCTGCAGCGCGATCTCGTTGACGCTCGAGCGCGACCAGTGGACGCGCTGGCCGAACACGGTCGAGTGGGCCGCGATCCTCTACAACGTGTTCCTGGTCTTCGGCGTGTCGCAGCTGCTGTGGTTCCGGCTCGCGACGATCCTGCCGCCGGTGGCGAGCAGCCTGTCGGTGATGCTGATCCCGGTGGTCGGGCTGTTCTCGGGGATGGCGCTGCTCGGCGAGCGGCCGACCTGGCACGACTGGGCCGCGCTCGGCTGCGTGCTGGTGTCGATCGGCAGCGTGCTGATGCCGGCGCGCAAGGTCGCGGCGAGCACTGCCTGAGCCGCGGGACGCGGCAAGAAGAGATGGCCGCCGGCCGGTCCTCGTGCGGACCGGTCCGGCGACCCGGGCGGCCACCCTGCCGGAACCCATGGCGCGGCCGTGCGCGGGGCGGCGGGAGGACGTCGCCCGCCCGCGCCCGACGCCGGTGCTCAGAGACCCACGACACCCCCGCCGTTCTTCGTGAGCGCGATCGTCGCCGAGCGCGGTCGCGCGAGGCCCCCATCGGGCCAGTGGCTGGTGTAGGCAGCCGGGTTGCCGATCTGCGCCGCGGGCGTGTCCTCGCCCGGATGCTGGATGTTGACGAACAGCGTCTGGCCGTCCGGGGTCTCGGCGATACCGGTGATCTCGCAGTCCTTCGGACCCACGAGGAAGCGACGCAGCCGCGTGCCGGGCACGGCGCCGACGCGCGTGGTCACCTGCTTCGTCGCACCCGTCGAGTCGGTGTTCGTGATGGTCTTCGACTCGCCGTCGCCGACGGTGCCGGGGAGCGCCGCGAGCAGCATGCAGTTCGTCACGTCCGTGTAGGCGCCGTCGTCGGTCTGGATCCAGCACACGCCCTGCCTGCTGAACCACAGGCCGTCGGGGCTCGACAGGTCGTTGTCGGCCGTCAGGCCCGACAGGTTCACGTTGGCCGCGTTCGCGGTCGCACGCGCGCCGAACAGGTAGATGTCCCAGGCGAACGTCAGCGCGGACGTGTCGCCGCCGGTCTCGAGCCAGCGGATGATGTGACCGTTCGGGTTGCCGAACTGATTGGTCGTGCCGGCCCTCACGTCGTTGTAGTGGCGCGGGTTGGCGGCATCGGTCGACGCGAGCGTGCGGTTCGCCGCGTTGCTGTTGGTCAGCGTCATGTAGACCGCGCCCGTGATCGGATCGACCGCGCCCCACTCCGGGCGATCCATCCGCGTCGCGCCGGCCGCGTCCGCGGCGAGGCGGGCGTTGATCAGCACGTCGGCCTGGTCGGCGAACGCGTAGGTGGTGTTGGCCGCGTTGATCGTGCCGGTGCCGAAGCGCAGCTCGATCCACTGGCCGGTGCCATCGGCGTTGAACCGCGCGACGTACAGCTTGCCGTCGTCGAGGTACTTGTCCCCTGCGGCCATGCCGCCGCTCGCGTCCGCCGGATCCCAGTTGCGGGTCGACACGTACTTGTAGATGTACTCGTTGCGCGAGTCGCAGCCCATGTAGAACACCACCGGCTTGCCGGCCTCCGCCTTCGCCGGCCACGCGCCCTCGTGCGCGAAGCGGCCCAGCGCGGTGCGCTTCTTCACGGTCGAGGTCGCGGTGTACGGATCGATCTCGACGATCCAGCCGTAGGTGTTCGGCGCGTTGCGGTAGTCGTCCGCGGCGCTCGCACCCACGATCTCGGCGTTCCATCGGCCGTAGAGGTTGTCCGCGGTGTCCGGGGTCACGGTCGCCCACAGCTCGCGGCCATTGCCCGCCACGCCGTAGCGCGAGAACGAGGTCAGCTCCTTGGCGCTGCGCTTCGGGTTGTCGACCGCGGTGATGCGGCGGAAGTAGCCCGCCCAGTTCTCCTCGGCCGTCAGGTAGGTGCCCCACGGCGTGTAGCCGTGGCCGCAGTTGTTCAGCGTGCCGCGGGTCCGCGAGCCGTCCGGAGAGTACTTCGTGACCATGTACGACGTGCGCGCGGCCGGGCCCGACAGCGTCGTGTCGGTCAGCGTGTGGATGCGCCGGTTGAACGACGAGTCCTGGACGTGGGACCACGCGCCGTTCGCGCCGCGGCGCACCTCGACGACCGACACGCCGTGGACGTAGAACTCCTTGAGCACCTCGTCGGCCACGGTGCGGACCTGGGACGCGCCGGTCCCGGTCGTCGTCACGCCGTTCGCGTGCAGGAAGGCCGGCGTGATCGCCTCGTGGTTGATCGCGAGCAGGCCGCGGTCCGAGGCGGTTGCGCTCGGCCTGCCGTCGGCCCCGAGCGGAAAGAAGTGCATCCCGTCGTGGTGGTCGCCGGCGCGGCGGTCGTAGGTGGCCGCGGCGTCGGTGCCGTCGTTGCGGTAGGCGGCGACGTTGGCGGCCATCGGGTCGCCCAATCGGAACATCACGGTCGCCGTGTAGCCGGTGGCCACGGTCAACGCATCGGCGGTGCTCTTCGGCACGGCGGAGAAGCCGAGCGAGGCGGGGCGGGTCGGGGTCGCGGGCGCAGCGGGCGTCGGGGTGGCCGCGGCCGGCGCCGGATCGTCGCTGCTGCCGCACCCGGCGAGCAGCCCGGTCGCGCCGCCGAGGAAGCCCATCGCCGACAGGCCGAGCCCGCCGCGCAGCAGGCCGCGCCGGCCGGCGCTGGCGAGGCGCGCCTCGACCAGGTCGTTCAGGTGGGGGTTCGAGGTGGGGTTCGTCACGAGGTCGTCGTGGTGGGACATGCGGGGGGCCTCCTGGGAAAGCACGCAGTCTCCGAGGCGGTCGTGACAGCCGCGTGTCCGCGAGGTGACCGGGCGATGACGGTCCCGCGCCGCGCGGCGGACACCGCTTGCCGTCGGGCGGCCCGCCGCCGTACCGGCGACCGGGCGCCGGACCGTACCGGCCTGTCGGCGTGTCGTCCGGCGGGGGCCCGCCGTATCATCGATCCCCGAGCCGCCACCCGCGGCCACGCACGCCCGCGCGCCACCACCCCCGGCGCAGCGGGTCATCGACGACACGCCCTGCGGACAGGAGACCGTCTTGAACGCACCGCTCGATCCCGCGCTGCACGCCCACCTGGAGCGTGCGCTGCGCGACGTCACCCTCGACGACAAGTACGCGCTCGAACGCGGCCGCGCCTTCATGTCCGGCACCCAGGCGCTGGTGCGCCTGCCGATGCTGCAACGCGAGCGCGACCGGCGCTCCGGGCTGAACACCGCCGGCTTCATCTCGGGCTACCGCGGCTCGCCGCTCGGCGGCGTCGACCAGTCGCTCTGGAAGGCGCGCGAGCACCTGAAGAAGCACCGGATCGTGTTCCAGCCGGGTCTCAACGAGGAACTCGCCGCGACCGCGGTCTGGGGCACGCAGCAGGTCACCTTGACGCCCAAGGCGAACGTCGACGGCGTGTTCTCGATGTGGTACGGCAAGGGCCCGGGCGTCGACCGCTCCGGCGACGTGTTCAAGCACGCGAACGCCGCGGGCACGTCGCGCCACGGGGGCGTGCTGGTGCTCGCCGGCGACGACCACGGCGCGAAGAGCTCGACGCTGCCGCACCAGTCGGACCACGTCTTCAAGGCCTGCGGGCTGCCGGTCTTCTACCCGTCGACGGTGCAGGAGTACCTCGACCTCGGGCTGCACGGCTGGGCGATGTCGCGCTGGTCGGGCCTGTGGGTCGCGATGAAGACGGTGACCGAGGTCGTCGAGGCGTCGGCCTCGGTCGAGGTCGACCCGGATCGCGTGTCGATCGTGATCCCCGAGGACTTCCCGTATCCGCACGACGACCCGCACGGCCTGAACATCCGCTGGCCCGACGCGCCGCTCGCGCAGGAGGCGCGGCTCTTCAACTACAAGTGGTACGCGGCGCTCGCGTACGTCCGCGCCAACCGGCTGAACCGCACGGTCGTGGACTCGCCACGGGCGTGGTTCGGCATCGTCACCGCCGGCAAGGCGCACCTCGACACGATGCAGGCGCTCGATGACCTCGGTCTCGACCGCGAGGCCTGCGAGCGGCTCGGCATCCGCGTGTTCAAGGTCGGCGTCGTGTGGCCGCTCGAGGCGGCGACGGTGCGCGAGTTCGCGACCGGCCTCGACGAGATCCTCGTCGTCGAGGAGAAGCGGCAGGTGCTCGAGTACGCGATCAAGGAGGAGCTCTACAACTGGCGCGACGACGTGCGTCCGCGCGTCTACGGCAAGTTCGACGAGAAGGACGGCCGTGGCGGCGAGTGGGCGATGCCGCAGGGCCAGTGGCTGCTGCCGGGGCTGGGCGAGCTGTCGCCGGCGATCATCGCGAAGGCGATCGCGGCGCGGCTGTTGAACCCGGGGCAGTACGCGGTGAAGCTCGGCGGCGCCTTGCCGTCGGACATCCGGGCGCGGATCGAGTCGCGGATCGCGATCATCGAGGCGAAGGAGCGCGCGCTCGCCGAGCCGCACGTGACCGCGGTGCGCACGCCGACCTTCTGTTCGGGCTGCCCGCACAACACCTCCACGCGCGTGCCCGAGGGCTCGCGTGCGGTCGCCGGCATCGGCTGCCACTACATGGCGATCTGGATGCCCGAGCGCAACACCGCCACCTTCACGCAGATGGGCGGCGAGGGCACGCCCTGGATCGGGCAGGCGCCGTTCACCGACGAGACGCACATCTTCGCGAACCTCGGCGACGGCACCTACTTCCACAGCGGCATCCTCGCGCTGCGCGCATCGATCGCGGCCCGCGTCAACATCACCTACAAGATCCTCTACAACGACGCGGTCGCGATGACCGGCGGCCAGCCGCACGACGGTACGCTGAACGTGCCGTCGATCGTCGCGCAGGTGCGCGCCGAGGGCGCGAGGAAGGTGGTGGTGGTCACCGACGAGCCGCAGAAGTACGACGCGGTGAAGGGTGCCGCGCCGTTCGACGGCGTGGAGATCCACCACCGCGACCACCTCGACGCGGTGCAGCGCACGCTGCGCGAGATCCCGGGCTGCACGGTGCTGGTCTACGACCAGACCTGCGCGAGCGAGAAGCGGCGCCGTCGCAAGAAGATCGTCGACGGCAAGCCGGGCTTCCCCGACCCGCCCCGGCGCGCGGTGATCAACGAGGCGGTCTGCGAGGGCTGCGGCGACTGCAGCGTGCAGTCGGCGTGCGTGTCGGTCGAGCCCATCGAGACGGAGTTCGGCCGCAAGCGGCGGATCAACCAGTCCTCGTGCAACAAGGACTTCTCCTGCCTGAAGGGCTTCTGCCCGAGCTTCGTGACCGTCGAGGGCGGCACGCTGCGGGCCGGGAAGAAGCCGGCGTCGGCGGACGCCGGGGGCGGTTCCGCTGCCGATCTGCCCGCCTCGCTGCGCGAGCTGCCGGAGCCCGCTTCGGTCGTCGGCCTCGGCGACTCGGGCAACCGGACCTACGGCGTGCTGGTGACCGGCGTCGGCGGCACCGGCGTGGTGACCATCGGCCAGCTGATCGGCATGGCCGCGCACCTCGAGGGCAAGGGCATCTCGGTGCTCGACATGGCGGGCCTCGCGCAGAAGGGCGGCGCGGTGTTCTCGCACGTGCAGATCGCGGCGGGGCCCGATGACCTGCACTCGACGCGGATCGCGACCGGCGAGGCGGACCTGGTGATCGGCTGCGACCTGGTCGTCGCGGCCGGCAACGAGGCGCTCGCGAAGATGCGCCCGCGCGTGACGCGCGCGGTCATCAACGCCAACGTCGCGCCGACCTCGGACTTCCTGCGCGACCCCGACTGGTCCCTGCCGGCCGAGGCGCTCAGGCGCAACGTGCTCGAGGCGGCCGGCGAGCAGGACATCGACTTCGTCGACGCGAACGACGTCGCGGTGGCGCTGCTCGGCGACGCGATCTACACCAACCCGCTGCTGCTGGGCTACGCGTGGCAGAAGGGCTGGCTGCCGTTGACGCGCCAGGCGATGGAGCGGGCGATCGAGCTGAACGGCGTGTCGGTCGCGCGCAACCTCGAGGCGTTCGTCTGGGGGCGGCGGCTCGCGCACGATCCAGCCGCGGTGAACCGTGTCGTGAAGCCGCAGGCGGCGGGCGCGACGGTCATCGAGCTCAAGCGCCCGGTCGGCCAGGTGAGGAGCGAATCCGACCTCGACGAGCTGATCGCGCGTCGCATCGCGCACCTGACCGCGTGGCAGGACGCCGCCTGGGCCGAGCGCTACCGCGGCTGGGTCGAGCGGGTGCGGCGGGTCGAGGGCGACCGGATCGGCGTGGCCGGCAAGTGGCGCCTGACCGAGGCGGTCGCGCGCTACCTGTCGAAGCTGATGAGCTACAAGGACGAGTACGAGGTCGCGCGGCTGCACTCGGACCCGGCCTTCGTCGAGTCGCTGCGCGAGCGCTTCGACGGCGACTGGTCGCTGCGCTTCCACATGGCGCCGCCGATCCTCGCCAAGGTCGACCCGGTGACCGGCCAGCCGGTCAAGCGCGAGTTCGGGCCGTGGATGCTGCCGGCGCTGCGGTTCCTCGCGCGCTTCAAGCGGCTGCGCGGCACCGCGTTCGACCCCTTCGGCCGCACTGCCGAGCGGCGCACCGAGCGTGCGCTGATCGTCGAGTACGAGGCGCTGCTCGACGAGCTGCTCGCCGGGCTCGACGCGTCGAACCACGCGCAGGCGGTCGCGCTCGCGCGGATCCCGGAGCAGATCCGCGGATACGGGCACGTCAAGGAGCGCCACCTCGGGAAGGTGCGCGTGGAGTGGGCCGAGCGGCTCGCGGCGTTCCGGGGACAGGGCGGCCCGGGCACGCGCGCGCCGATTCCGATCCGCGCCGTGTAGGTCGCGCAGGGCCGGAACGCGGCGGCCCGCGGGGCGGGCGGCGCAGTAGACTGCGCCGATCCCATCCCCGGGCCGGCCGCGTCGCGCGGCGGCCGACGCGAGACACGACATGACCTTGGCGATGAGCTGGGACGAATGGGCCCGGCACGACGGACTCGCGCTCGCCGAGCGCGTGCGCAGGCGCGAGCTGACCCCCGCGGAGCTCGCCGCGCAGGCCGCGGCCGGCATCGCGGCGACGAACCCCGAGCTGTCGGCGGTGGTCGAGGTGTTCGACGACGTGCTCGCAGAGCCGACGCGAGACGGCATGGACCCCGCCGGTCCGTTCGCCGGCGTGCCCTACCTGATGAAGGACCTCGGCCCGACGCTGAAGGGCCGGCTGCAGGAGATGGGCTCGCTGCTGATGCGCGGGCACCGGGCGTCGGCCGACAGCGTGCTGACCGGGAAGATCCGGCGCGCAGGGCTGAACGTGATCGGCCGCTCGACCACCCCCGAGTTCGGTGTGTGCAGCTCCGCCGAGAACCCCGCGGTCTACGTCACCCGCAACCCGTGGGACACCGCCTTCACCACCTGCGGTTCGTCGGCCGGCACCGCGGCGATGGTCGCGGCCGGCGTCGTGCCGCTGTCGCACGCGACCGACGGCGGCGGCTCGATCCGCATCCCCGCGGGCGTCAACGGCAACATCGGACTGAAGCCCTCGCGCGGCGTGTTCACGATCGCGCCGGCCGCCTCCGACATCACCGGCTACGTGTCGACGCAGGGTTGCCACAGCCGCACCGTGCGCGACACCGCCGCGTTCGTCGACGCGTGCCGCGGCGGCGCGCCCGGCGAGTTCATGCCGTACTGGACGGTCGACGAGCCGTACCTGAGGCTCATCGAGCGCGACCCGCCGCCGCTGCGGATCGCGCTGTCGCACGAGTGGGGCGACTACCGCGCGACGCCGCACCTGGTCGCCGAGCTCGAGCGCGCGGGGCGGCTGCTGGAAGGGCTCGGGCACCAGGTCGAGTGGGCACTGCCCGGGGTCGACTTCCGTGCGGCGTTCGACGCGCAGACCTTCTGCTACATCTCGAACTTCGCGCAGACGATCGGCGCGCTGCTCGCGGCGCGTGGCCTCGATGCGCCGCCGCCGGAGCTCGTCGAGCCGATCAACGTGAAGATCTGGGAGGCGGGGCGCCATGCGAGCTACGCCGAGCGCTATCGGATGCAGGCGACGTTCAACACGACCTCGCGCGTGTTCGGCGCGTTCTTCGAGTCGTGGGACGTGATCCTGACGCCGGTCACTGCGCTCGCCACGCCGCGGATCGGCACCACCGAGTACCTGACGACCAGCGAGAACCCGTCGGTGCACGACTGGTTCGCGAACCTGTGGCGCAACTTCGCGTACACGCCGCTCTCGAACCTGTGCGGGCTGCCCGGGATCTCGCTGCCGATGGCGTGGAACGAGCACGGACTGCCGCTCGGCATCCACGCGCAGGCCGCGCAGGCGAACGACGGGCTGCTGCTGCAGCTCGCCGCGCAGGTCGAGCGCGCCCTGGACGGCCGGTGGAACGACGGCCGCCGGCCGGGCGTGCACGTCGCGAACCCGAACCGACCGCAGCGGGAGACCCCGAACTGAACCTGCTGTCCGCCACCGAGGCCGCCGCGCTGGTGCGCAGCGGCTCGACCGTCGCCAGCGCCGGCTTCGTCGGCTGCGGTCACGCCGAAGCCGTCACCGCCGCGCTCGAGCGTCGCTTCCTCGCCGAGGGCGAACCCGCCGACCTGACGCTGGTGTACTCCGCGGGGCAGGGCGATCGCGGCCACCGCGGCGTCAACCACTTCGGCCACGCCGGCATGACCGCGTGCATCGTCGGCGGCCACTGGCGCTCGGCGCCGAAGCTGTCGGCGCTCGCGCTCGAGGAGCGCTGCGCGGCGTTCAACCTGCCGCAGGGCGTGATCACGCAGCTCTATCGCGCGATCGCCGGCGGCAAGCCGGGCGTGATCACGAAGATCGGCCTCAACACCTTCGTGGATCCGCGGCTCGACGGCGGCGCGATCAACGGCGTCGGTCGCGACGCGGTGCACCGGGGCGTGCGCCGCTTCGTCGAGCCGCTGGAGCTGCGCGGCGAGCGCTGGCTGCTGTACCCGTCGTTCCCGATCGACCTCGCGCTGATCCGCGGCACCTCGGTCGACGCGCGCGGCAATCTCGCCACCGAGAAGGAGGCGTTCCACCACGAGCTGCTCGCGATCGCGCAGGCCGCGCGCAACAGCGGCGGCATGGTGATCGCGCAGGCTCGGCGGATCGTGCAGCGCCACGAGAACCTGCACGCGGTGAAGGTGCCGGGCATCCTGATCGACCACGTGGTGATCGCAGAGCACGACGACGAGCACATGATGACCTTCGCCGAGGCCGACAACCCGGCGTACTACACGTCGTGGCGGGGACCCGGCCACGCGCCCGCCAGGCCCGCGCCCGCGCCGCTCGACGCGCGCAAGATCGTGCAGCGTCGCGCGCTGCTGGAGCTGGTCGCGCGACGGCCCCGGGTGGTCAACCTCGGCGTCGGCATGCCGGCGGGCATCGGCGCGGTCGCCGACGAGGAGGGCGTCTCGGGCTTCACGCTCACCGTCGAGGCGGGCCCGATCGGCGGCACGCCGGCCGACGGCCTGTCGTTCGGCGCGTCGGCGTATCCGGAGGCGGTCGTCGACCATCCGGCGCAGTTCGACTTCTACGACGGCGGCGGCATCGACGTGGCCTTCCTCGGGCTCGCCGAGCTCGACGTGAAGGGCAATGTCAACGTGAGCCTCTTCGGCGAGGGCGCCCAGCGCATCGTCTCGGGCGTCGGCGGCTTCATCAACATCACGCAGAGCGCACGCGAGGTGGTGTTCATGGGCACGCTGACCGCGGGCGGGCTCGAGGTCGAGGCCGGCGACGGGCGGCTGCGGATCGAGCGCGAGGGCCGGGTCGCGAAGGTGGTGCCGGCGGTGTCGCACCTGACCTTCGACGCGGCCTACGTCGCCTCGCTCGGCCGGAAGATCCTGTACGTGACCGAGCGCGCGGTGTTCGAGCTGCGCGACGGCGCGCTGACGCTGGTCGAGGTGGCGCCGGGCATCGACGTGCGCGAGCAGGTGCTCGCGCACTGCGCACCGGGCGTGCGCGTCGCCGAGCCGCTGCGCATCATGGATCCGCGGATCTTCGATCCGGCGCCGATGCTCGGGCGCGAGCGCGGCTGAGGCGGCGCGGCGCGGCATCACTGCGCGAGCAGCCTGCGGTTCGGGCCGGGCCGCGGCGCCGGGCGTGCCGGCATCGCCTCGAGACGCGCGAACTGCAGCCCTGTGCCCGGCGCGAGCCCCGACGCGCAGCGCAGCGCGTCCCAGTTGCCACGGGCGTCGTCGGTCACGAACTGCCGCGCGTACTGCGAGACCCAGAGGCGCGAGTTCGCGTCCAGCCACGCCTGCAGGTCGGGGCGGGTCGCGAGGTCGAGCCGTCCGGCGTTGTGCAGTACCGCGACCCGACGCGCGAGGTCGAGCTCGATCCCGCGCTGCCGGACACGCCAGGCGTCGGTGCCGGGCGGCTCGGCGTTGTCGAAGCGGCCGGCGAGCGACGGCGCCTCCAGCACGCGACGCAGGTTGTCGCGCAGGAACGCGCGCGAGACGTGGTCGTATGGCTCGCGCGACGCGAAGAGCTCGACCAGCCATGCGTCGAAGCGCACCGGCGCCGCCGCCTGCGGCGCGGCCCACCCGATCGTCGCCGCGGCCGCGGCGGCGAGCGCGTGGCGGCCTTCCTCCTCGGTGCGCCCGGAGGCGGTGTCGGGCACGAAGCCGAGCATGTCGACGAAGGCGTCGACGCCGAGGCCGGTCTCCTGCACGAACGCGGCGCGGCGCGCCTCGGGCAGGGCGTCCCAGGCCGCCGTCGCGCGCGCCCGGTCGACGCCGGTGCCGAACTCTCGGCGCAGCGCGGCGAACGCCCGGTAGGCCGCGTCGACGCGGCGCCTCGCGAGCGCGAGCGCGTCGGCGACCGTCGCGTCGCGGCCCGCGAGAACGATCCGGTCGTCGAGCCCGATCGCTGCAGCGAGCGCGCGGGCATCCGCGTCGCCGCCGCGGGCGGTCATTCGCATCAGCTCGGCGAGGAAGGTGGTGACGGTGAACTGGGTGCGGCCGTACGAGGCCCAGTAGGACCGGCCGTTGACGTCGATGCGGGTGTTCGAGCGGCATCCGCGGTTCGCGGTGCAGGAGGCGTTGATCGACGCGGACGGGCTCTCCTGCAGCTCGGCCGCGGCCTGGAAGCGCTCGACGCGCGCGCGTTCCAGCGCGTCGCGGTAAGGCACCGCGAGCGTCGACGCGGGCGCGCACGACAGCAGCCGCGGCGTGCCGCCCGGGTCGATCGCGGTGGGGCGCAGCGGCGATTCGAAGGCCCCGGTGGACACCGCGGGCAGCGATCCGAGCACCGCGTCGACGCAGGCGGCGCGTGCCGACGGGCTCGCCGACAGGATCAGCGCGAGCGCGCCCGCACGCCGGTCGTCGAAGCCCTCGATCACCAGTCGATCCACCGAGGCGAGGGCGCCGCCGTAGTGCGCGGCGAACGCCGCGAACAGCTCGCGCCCGGACGCTGCGGCCGACACCAGGGTGTCGAGGCCGTTGCCGGTGAAGCCGGATGCGGCGCGTCCGCCGACGAAGTCGCCCCAGGGATCGAACAGCAGGCTGCCGATGCCGGAGGGCTCGGGGCGCGTGGAGCCGTCGCCGACCAGCGGCACGGGCTCGATGTGCTCGATCAGGAACGACCACCGTGCGCGGTCGAAGCCCTGCGTGCGGCCGAGCGGGCGTCCGTCGGCGCCGGTGGTCACCGCCTGGAACGTCACGGTCGCCAGGCCCCACGGATCGGAGCCGCCGATCGGGTCGCCGTCGGCGTACGCGGTCGCCGAGCCCGCGTCGGTCCAGTGCGGCTGCAGCCCGAGCGGGTCGCGTTCGAGGTAGCGGCCCGCGCGCGGGTCGTAGGTGCGCCAGTGGTTGTGGTGCAGTACGCTGCCTTCGTCGGCGACCTGGCCGGGCAGCCGCAGCGCGTAGCCGCCGCTGGAGCCGGTCTCGGGCCGCGCCTCGCCGGTGCGCGAGTAGCGCGCGGCCCAGGGCTCGCGGCCGTCGCGGCCGATCACGCGCACCGGTGCGCCCCGCGGATCGGTGACGATGCGGGCGGGCACGCCATCGTCGATCGCGGCGACCGGTCGGTGACCTGCCCACAGCCACAGCCGCAGCCGGCCGCTCGCGCGCCGCTCGGCGCGCAGTCGCCAGTCGTGGTGCGCGAACCAGCCGTCGCGCGCGCCGCGCAGCGGGTCGATCGCGCGTCGCGACGCGCGCCGGCCGTGCGGGTCCTGCAGGTGGCGCGCGCCGCCCGACTCCACCAGTCGGCCGCCTTCGAACACCGGCGCCGCGGGCGGCCAGTCGGTCTCGATCGGCGGGCGCAGCGCCAGCGGGTCCCGCAGCGCCGCGGGATCGATGCGGAACGGCCCGCCCGGCAGGCCCTCGACGACGATGCCGACGATGTCCTGGCCGTCCCACGCGTACCGGGCGAGGTACCCGCCGGGCAGTTCCTCGACCGCGATGCGACCGGCGAGGTCCCGGTGCCATCGCCAGCGCAACGGCGGCTCGCGCAGCCCCGCGAACGCGTGCTCCATCGCGGCCAGCCGCCCGAACGCGTCGTACTCGTAGCGGATCGTCACGGTGTCGTTGGTGGCCTCCACGAGCCGCGCGCCGTCCCAGCGGTAGCGCCCGAGCAGCGTGTGGCCGCGCGGCCCTTCGCGCACCGCCTCGACCAGCCGGCCGGCCGCGTCGCGGCGGTAGCGCAGCACCGTACCGTCGCCGGGGCGGTGTTCGATGAGCCGGTCGGTCGCGTCGTGGCGCGCCCACTGCCGCGGCGCAGATGGCTCGTCGATCCACGCGACGCGGCCGAAGTCGTCGAAGCCGCGCCGGTAGCGCGTCCCGTCGGGCAGCGCGATCTCGGTCGGCAGGTCGCGCCAGAAGCGGAGCGCGCGCAACCTCGACGCAGGGGCCGCGGGTGCGCCGTCGATGGTCGCGCGTACCGTCCGGCCGGTCCCGAAGTCGGTCATCGAGACCGCGCGCAGCGTGCCGTCGGGGTCGCGCTCGAAGTCGATCGAGCGGTTGTCCGCGAACGCGCCGACGAGGGTGGGGCCGCCGAGCCAGTGATCGACGTCGACGTCGCGCCGCATGCGCGCGTGCCGCCCGCCGGGGCCGAAGTGCTCGACGAGCAGGCCCTCCTCGTAGCGCAACCGCTCGACCAGCCCCGCCGGATGCGCGAGGGCCAGCCCGCCCGGCACGTGCGCGATCGCGATACGGTCGGCCGGACCCGGCTCGGGACCGTCGACCCAGGCCAGCCCGGTCAGCGCGCCGGCGGGCGCCGGTCGGTCGGTGACCGCACGGTGGCCCAGCGCGAAGCGCCGCGCGATCGGCGCCCAGTCGGTCCGCGCCTCGCGCCGGCCGCCCGTCTCGGGCGTCGACGGCGGCACCGGCGCGAATCCGTGCTCGGCGACCGCGACCACCCGGCCGCGCCCGTCACGCTCGACGTCGATTCGGTGCGTCCGACCGGGTGCGACCGACGGCTGCTCGAGCCAGGCGAGGTCGAGCCCGTCGCGATGCCAGCCGGCCCGCCACAGCAGCGCGCGCGCGCCGCCGCCCTCGGTCCCCCGGCTCGCCGCGACCGGGCGGCCGAGCGCGTCGCGCGCGATCTCGATCGCGACGCCGTCGGCGACGAAGGCCGACAGGCGTCCGCGCGTGTCCCAGCGATGGCGAGCGGGCGCCGGCGGGCAGCTCGCGCAGGGCTCGCCGTCCGCCTCGAGCAGCCGCGCGACGTGGCGATGCCGGTCGTAGGTCCAGCGGTATCGCGCGACGCGGCCCGCAGCGTCGACCACCGTCGTGAGGCCGGGCTCCCCGGCGCGCGCCGGCGGCGCGTGATCGATGCGCAGTGGCCGCCCGTCGGCGTCGACGGTGCGGACCGCGCGGCCCTGCGCGTCGTACGCGTAGCGGGCGACCTCGCGCCGCGTCCCGTCCGCGTCGACGTCGTCGACCGCGGTCAGCCGCAGCGGGTCGTGCGGGTCGTCGTAGGCGTACTCGCGGCGCCGCCCGTCGAGCCACTCGACCGACGCGAGCTGCCCGGCCTCGTCGTAGGCGAAGCGCGCGATCGTCCGCTGCGGCACCGACACGCTGGCGAGCCGCGCCCCCTGCGGATGGTCGACGTACTCGAGGAACACCGCACGCTCGAGCGTCGCGCTGACCGAGACCAGCCGGCCGGCCTCGTCGTGGTGGAGCCTGAGCACCACGTCGCCGTCGCGCTCGATCGCCCGCAGCCGACCGTTCGCGTCGAAGCGCAGCGTGCGCCCACCCGGCCAGCGCCAGCGCCAGCCGTGCCCGTCGGCGGCCGCGTCGCGGGCGATCGTGCCCTCGGCCGGCTCGTGCGTGCGCCAGCGCGACGGCCGTGCGGGGTCGCGCTCGAACACGCGGCGACGGCCGTCGCCCTGCACGACCTGCACCGAGTCGCGCCCGCCGGCCCGCACCGGCGCGAGACGCGTCTCGAACGAGTGACTCCAGCCGACGCCGAGCGGACCCGCGTGCCGGGCGAGCCCGTTGTAGTGGCGCGCGAACACCAGGTCCACCGGCCCGGACAGGCGCAGGTCCACCTCGCGGCGGTACTTGTTGCCGGTGACCAGGTCGACCGGGTTGCCGGCGCCCGCGGCGGGCCCCGGCGCGTGCAGGCCGGCGGCCTCGCCCGCGTACCGGCACACGCTCGACGACGGCCCCGCCGGCGCGCCCCCCGACGCGCCGCAGGTGCCCTGCGCGAGCGCGGGCAGCGGGTCGGCGAGGAGGAGCGCGGCGAGGACACACGCCGCGACGCGCGGCACGACGACGAACGGTCCCACGACCGGAGCTCCCTGCGAGCGGCGATGCCGCGACGCGATCGATGCTCGGCCGCGCGGCGCGCATCGGCAATCGGTCGGAAGTCGTACCCGGCGGCTTAGGCCGCGGACCCGCGTGGCCTCGGCGGGATCGAGTGGCGTCCGGTGCCGCGCGAGGGCTCGGCACCGGGCTGCGGCGTCACACAACGCCGGTCATGACCCCGAGTCTGTCCAGCCAGCCGGCCACCGAGATCGCGTGTGTGGTCCGCATCTCGGGCGCGACGAGCGTGGCCTGCGCGATCGAGGTGTCGGGCGGCAGGTAGCCCGGACGGAAGAAGCCGAACACCGAGGGCGCACGCATGGGCGTCCGGCCGATGCTGGCGGCCGGGTCGTCGGTCTGGCCCATCAGGAAGCAGCCGGTCGTCGACTTCGCCTCGAGCGCGCGCAGCCACGCGGTGACGCGCAGCACCGGCTCGCGCAGCGTGCCCGCGCCCGGCGTGTCGGCGTGCGCCGGGTCGCGCGCCTCCGGATCCGTCAGCGCCGCGTGGACGACCGCCTTCATGTCGCCCCGCACGCCCTGGCCGTCGTCGTCGAAGGCCGCCGCGACGCGCGCCACGCCGGCCGGGCTCGGGTTGCGGGTGACCAGGCGCTGGATCATCGATCTGCGACAGCGCGAACGCGACGCGATGGCGCAACGGGTCGCCGGCGGTCTGCAGCGTGTCCATGTCGGCCGACTTCGGGCCGAAGGTCGCCTGCGTCAGGAAGCGCGCGCCGGCGCCCTTCGTCGCCGGCGGGTCGAGCGCCGGGCCTTCGTAGAGGCCCGCCCGCCGAGCATCGCCGCCCGCGCCGGGCGAGGCGGTCTCGTCGCCGCCGCCGCAGGCGGCCAGCAGAGCGCGGCGGTCACGATCGTCGCGAGGGTCGTGATCGGCCCGCCATGCATCACGGGGCGCCTCCGTTGCGAGAACGTCACGCCGGTCGCAAACCAAAGGGGCGCCCCCGCGGGCGGTATCGGGCGCGCGACCGTCCGCGACGCGCGGACGACGCGCGGCGAAGGGCGGGCGGGAACGGCCGACGAAGTGCCTTGACGGTCGACAGGCGGTGGTGCGGGGGTCCGAGCGGTCGGTGACGTGCGTCACTCGCCACGCCGCGCCGATGCGCGCGCGCGACGCCGCACGCGAGCGCCGCGCACGCCCTCTCGGGCGCCATCCGCCGCCCGTCGCGCCGGCCCGAGCACGCCTCTCGCTTGCCACCTGCACGGGTGTTACGCTGGATTCACTACGGAGCGCGATCGTGCAAGCACAGACCTTCGCTCAACTGCTCTACCGCTACTGGTTCTACGGCTGGCTGTTCCAGGACGTCAACCGGGGCAGCCTGTACGAACGCGACGCCGCGCGACGCCACAACCAGTCGCGCTCGGTGTGGTTGCCGACGTACCTGCGCCGGTGGACCTGGCTCGGCGTCCTGTCGTACGCGATCGGCTGGACGATCGAGCCGCACGCGCCAGCGCCGATCGCGCTGCTGTTCTTCTTCACCTGCACGCTGTCGGTGCCGGTGAACGCGGTGACGCTGGCGACCTGGATCGGCCTGCGGGTGATGCCCGACCGCTGAGCGCGCGTCGGGGCGCGCCCGCCGGCGCCCCGGGTGCGACACCCGTCCCGTTCCGCCGCGCGCGCCGGCTCCGGGCGGACCGACGATCGGCATGCCTTCGACCGCATGTCCCCGACCGCGACGAGCGCCTCCGATGCCGCGCCCAGCCGATGACTGCGGCACTGCGAGCGGTGCGTCGAGGCCCGCGAGCCGCCGGACCTGCAGCTGCGCGAGCACCGCGGCGCGTTCGGCGGTCGGTCGCACCGCAGCGTCTCGAGCGTCCGGCACGGCCACCACGCCGGCCGCCTCGCGCCAAGCATGCGCCGCACGCTGCTCGCGGCGACGCCGGTCACGCGTGCGGTCGACGAGCGGGGGCCGTGCGCGCTGGTCGCGGTCCGCATCGCGCCGAACGGCCGCGACGGGCAGGGCATGAGCTTCGCGGTGCTGTCCTTACAGACAAGCCGGTCGCGCTCATGGACGCGATCGTGCGCCAGCTGCTCGCGATCGGCGTGCGGCCCGGCGAAGTCGCGCTGCAGGCGAGCGCACCTCGCCAACGAAAAAGGGCCCGACTCGCGTCGGACCCTTGGTCGTTCGGCGGGCCGGCCGCGAGACCGGCCCGGCGCACGGACGTCTTACATGTCCATGCCGCCCATGCCACCCATGCCACCCATGCCGCCGGGCATGCCGCCGCCG
The DNA here is from genome assembly GCA_020248665.1 of Burkholderiales bacterium. Classification (GTDB taxonomy): domain Bacteria; phylum Pseudomonadota; class Gammaproteobacteria; order Burkholderiales; family Burkholderiaceae_E; genus UBA4615. The sequence goes on from JADCHE010000032.1 coordinate 31,119, forward strand.
GCCGGCTTGTCTTCCGGCGCCTCGGCGATCATCGCGTCGGTGGTCAGCATCAGCGAGGCGACCGACGCCGCGTTCTGCAGCGCCATCCGGGTCACCTTGGTCGGGTCGACGACGCCCATCTGGACCAGGTCGCCGTACGAGCCGTCCGCGCCGTTCCAGCCGAAGTTGCCCTTGCCCTCGAGGACCTTGGCGACCACGACGCTCGGCTCGTCGCCGCAGTTGGCGACGATCTGGCGCAGCGGCTCCTCGATCGCGCGCAGCACGATCTTCACGCCGGCGTCCTGGTCGGCGTTGTCGCCCTTGACCGCGATCGACGAGCGGGCACGCAGCAGGGCCACGCCGCCACCGGCGACGATGCCTTCCTCGACGGCGGCACGGGTCGCGTGCAGCGCGTCTTCCACGCGGGCCTTCTTCTCCTTCATCTCGACCTCGGTCGCCGCGCCGACGCGGATCACCGCGACGCCACCGGCCAGCTTCGCGACGCGCTCCTGCAGCTTCTCGCGGTCGTAGTCGCTGGTGGCTTCCTCGATCTGCTGGCGGATCGCCTTGACGCGCGCTTCGATGTTCTTCGCATCGCCGGCGCCGTCGATGATCGTGGTGTTCTCCTTGCCGATCTCGACGCGCTTGCAGCGGCCGAGGTCCTGCAGGGTCGCCTTCTCGAGCGTCAGGCCGACTTCCTCGGCGATCACGGTGCCGCCGGTCAGGATGGCCATGTCCTCGAGCATCGCCTTGCGACGGTCGCCGAAGCCCGGGGCCTTGACGGCGACGGTCTTCAGGATGCCGCGGATGTTGTTGACGACCAGGGTCGCGAGCGCCTCGCCCTCGACTTCCTCGGCGACGATCAGCAGCGGACGGCCGGCCTTGGCCACCTGCTCGAGCACCGGCAGCAGGTCGCGGATGTTCGAGATCTTCTTGTCGTGCAGCAGGACGAAGGCGTCCTCGAGCACGGCAATCTGCTTGTCCGGGTTGTTGATGAAATACGGCGACAGGTAGCCGCGATCGAACTGCATGCCCTCGACGACGTCGAGCTCGTTGTTGAGCGACTTGCCGTCCTCGACGGTGATGACGCCTTCCTTGCCGACCTTCTCCATCGCCTCGGAGATGATGTCGCCGATCTCCTTGTCGGAGTTCGCCGAGATCGAGCCGACCTGCGCGATCTCCTTGGTGGTCGTGCAGGGCTTGCTGATCTTCTTCAGCTCTTCGGTCAGCGCGGTGACGGCCTTGTCGATGCCGCGCTTGAGGTCCATCGGGTTCATGCCCGCGGCCACGTACTTCATGCCCTCGCGGACGATCGCCTGCGCCAGGACCGTCGCGGTCGTGGTGCCGTCACCGGCGTTGTCCGAGGTCTTGGACGCGACTTCCTTGACCATCTGCGCGCCCATGTTCTGGAACTTGTCCTTGAGCTCGATCTCCTTGGCGACCGAGACACCGTCCTTGGTGACGGTGGGGGCGCCGAACGAGCGCTCGAGGACGACGTTGCGGCCCTTCGGGCCGAGCGTGACCTTGACCGCATTGGCCAGGATGTTCACGCCCTCGACCATGCGGGACCGGGCGTCATCGTGGAAAAAGACTTGCTTCGCTGCCATCTGTGCGACTCCTGAGCTTCGTGGATTCGGTGTTTAAGGTGCGGCCCGGGTCACTCGACCACGGCCATGATGTCTTCCTCGCGCATCACGAGGAGCTCCTCGCCATCGACCTTCACGGACTGGCCGGAGTACTTGCCGAAGAGCACCTTGTCGCCGACCTTGACGCCGAGCGGACGGACCTTGCCGTCATCGCCGACCTTCCCGTTGCCGACGGCGAGGATCTCGCCCTGGTCGGGCTTCTCGGCCGCGTTGTCGGGGATCACGATGCCCGACGAGGTCTTCCGCTCGTTGTCCAGGCGCTTGATGATCACGCGATCGTGCAAAGGACGCAGCTTCATCGATCTTGGCTCCTAAGATATTGTTTCGATTGAATTTTTCGCGGCAGAGTGTTGCCGCTGGGACGAAACGGGAGCCTGCAGGGCCTGAACGACCTTGTTGCTAGCACTCACCGCTTGCGAGTGCTAATGGTAAGGGAGGAGGCCGGGCTTTTCAAGTCCGGGGCGATCCGGCGCGCGCGCGGAAGCTGCCTGCCCCCGTGTGGATGGGTCGCGCGGTCCGGGCACCGGGCCGGGGTGTGCGCCGCCGGAGGGCACGGATGAGCGTCGCTCACGCCTGCTCGGGCCGGGCGCGATGGTCGACCTGGCTGCGGGCGAGCGGCACGCGCTGCGCGCCGAGGCGGACTCGGCGCTGCGGGTCACGATCGTGCTCGTGCCGCCGCCCGTCGACGCGAGCGTGCTGCCGCCGGGCGGCACCGCGTCACGGCCGCACGGCGAGCGGACCGGACCGTCGGCGGACGGAAGGTCTGTACACTGACGATCCGTTCACCGACCATCGGATCCGAGTGACACCCGACGCTTCGCGCGCGCCCGACCGGGGCGCCCCGTCCGGCGTGCGTACGCCGCGGTCGGCCGCGCTGCACGAAATGCCCGGCCACCTGTTCCGGCGCCTGCACCAGCAGGGCGTCGCGCTCTACGGCGTGCACGCCGCCGGATTCGACCTGACGCCGGTGCAGTTCGCGGCGCTGAACGCGATCGCCACCTGGCCCGACAGCGACCAGTCGTCGATCGGCCGTTCGATCGCCTGCGACAAGGCGACGGTCGGCGCCGTGCTCGACCGGCTGCAGGGCAAGGGGCTCGTCGAGCGCGTCGCCGACGCGGCCGACCGGCGCACGTGGCGGCTGCGCGCGACCCCCGACGGCCTTCGGCTGCTCGAGCGGATCGCGCCGAAGGTCGAGGCGGTGCAGCGCGACCTGCTCGCGCCGCTCGACGAAGCCGAGGCGCGCCAGCTGATGGCGCTGCTCGCGCGACTGGTCGGGCCGATGCCCGTGCCGGGGGCGGCGCGATGAGCGCGACCGGCGCCTTCGTCGGCGCGACCGCCTCGCGCGCGCAGCGGCTGCAGCGCTGGGCCCTCTGGGCGGCGCTCGCGCTGGTCGTCGTCTGGGGCGCGAACTTCTCGGTCCAGAAGGCGGTGTTCGCCGCGGCGACGCCCGGCGGCTTCCTGTTCGTGCGTTACCTGATCATGCCGGCCTGCGCGCTCGCGCTGCTGCTGTGGCGCTTCGGGCCGCGCCTGCCGCGCGTGCCCCGGGAGGACCTGGTGCGCCTCGTGCAGCTCGGCTTCTGGGGGCACGTGGTCCACGTCGGCATGGTGACCTTCGGGATCCACTGGTCGACCGCGTTCTCGAGCTCGCTGATCCTCGCCTGCGGGCCGATCTACACCCTGCTGATCCTGCGCTGGTTCGGCATCGAGCGGCTGGGGTTCGCGCAGGTCGGCGGCGTCGCGATCGCGCTCGCCGGCGTGCTGGTGTTCCTGTCCGACAAGCTGCTCTCGGGCAGCTGGGCGGCCTCGGGCGGCGACCTGTTCCTGCTGCTCGCCGCGAGCTTCTTCTCGTACTACACCGTCGCCGCGAAGCCGCTGATCGAGCGGCACGGCGGCATCGTCGTCATGACCTACGCGCTGCTCGCCGCCACGCCGGTGGTGCTCGTCGTGTCGCTGCCGTTCGCGCTGCGCGTCGACTGGTCGGCGATGACCCCGTTGCTGTGGACAGGGCTCGCCTGGTCGACCGTCGTCTCCGCGTTCGCCGGCTGGCTCGTCTGGGGCTGGGTCAATGCGGTGCGCGGCGTGGGCCGGACGGCGCCGCTGATGTACCTGATGCCGCCGGTCGCAGGCGTCGTCGCCTGGTTCGTGAGCGACGAGCGGTTCACCACGATCAAGCTCGTGGGCGCGGCGGTGACGCTCGCCGGCGTCGCGCTCGCGCAGTTCGCCGGCCGGCCGCCGGCACCGGTGCGCGAGTCCGCGCCGCCCACCGACTGACGCCGCGCGAGTGGAGCGCGCGGGCCGTGTTCAGCGCTCGACCTTGATCCGCGTCGCAACGACGACCGCGCCGCGGCGGCCGCGGATCTCGACGACCGCACCGACCCGCAGGTCGGCGAGCGTGGTGCCGTCCTCGAACGCGAGCGTGCCGAGGCTCGCGTCGACGAGGAACACGCGCCCGGCGGCGTCGCGGACCGCGAAGTCCGCGATCCGCGTGAAGCGCACGATCGTGCCCTTGAGCTCGGCATCGTCATCGGACGCGCCGCTGACGTCGTGGTCCTCGCGCAGCTCGACGCGCGTCGCCACCACGCGGCCCGCCACCGCCAGGCCGTGCACCCGCACGCGCAGGCCGTCGCGCAGCCCGGCCTGCGTCGCGCCCTTCATGAAGCTCGCGCCGCTCGCGTCGACCGGGACCCCCGCCACGCGGAACGCGGACACCGACGAGAACCCGTCGATCGCCCCCTCGACGCGGGCGTGCGTGCCGTCGACGACGGGGGCGGCGTGCAGTGCGGTCAGCTCGCCGTCCGGGCGCCACGCGCCGGCCGCCGGGGCCGCGGTGCTCTCTATCCAAACGAGCAGTCCGTTGCGCAGGCCGCCGCTCGGCAGGTTGCGCAGCTCGCGCAGCGAGCGGACGTCCACCCGCAGCACGCCGAGGCGGAACGTGTCGCGCGTCGCGTCGAGCTCGGCGATCGTGCCGCGCAGCTTGATCCGGCCGTCGGCGTCGCCGGCCGCGCGCCGCTCGATGCAGGTGGCGCGGATCGTGCCGGTATCCCGGTCGGCGAATCCGTAGACCTCGACGCGGTCTCCGGTCGCGAGCGCGGCGAGGCCGCCCGGCTCCGGGAACACCGTCGCGGCCCCGGTCTGCACCGTCGTGCCGAGCACCGTGAAGCGCCGCGCAGCCGCGTCGATCGATTCGATCGCACCGCGCGCCTCGCTGACCATGCGGATCCGCTCGGCGGTGCCGAGGCCGGTCGCCTCGTCGCCGCGCCCCTCGACCTCGACCACCATCCCGATCGCCAGCTGCCCGAGCGGGCGCGCGCGGCCGGCGTCGTCGGTGACCCGGGCGGCCGAGTCGTCGTACTTCACGCCGTTGACGATGACCGAGCCGAAGCCGGAGATCGTGCCGGTCGCGTAGCTGCCGGCCACCTGCCCGGTGCCCCCGCTGCCGACGCCTGCGAGCTCGCCACCGGAGCCGCCGCCGCAGCCGGCGGCGGCCAGTCCGAGGCCGCCGAGCGCGACGAGCGCTCGACGGCGCGAAGGGGCCGCGGACGGGGGACGTGGGGCGGTGCGTCGGGTCATCGTGTCCTCGTCTCGGGCGCCGCGGGGTCGGCGGGCGGCATCGGCGCGACGTAGCTGTACAGGCCGATGCGGATGCGGTGGTCGGTCGGACGGCCGGCCGTGCGGTCGGCGTCCTCGAGCCGCTGCAGCTCGGGCGCGAGCGCGCGCAGCAGCGTCTGCCAGAACTCGCGGGCGCGCCCGGCCGCATGCTCGGCCGACGCCTTCGACAGCTCGTCGGCGAACAGCGCCTGCTCGACGAACGGCGGGCGCGGCGCCTCGCCCTCGTCCGCGGCGCGCAGCGTCGCGGCGACGTTCGCGTGCGCGGCCGCGAGGTGGTCGCCGACGTTGTCGCCGAGGAACCCGAGCAGCTCGCCGATGCGGCCGGCAGGCACGTACGCGTCGGCGCGCAGCGAGACGGTGTCGACCGCCTCGTCGTGCTCGACGAGCCCGAGCCGCACCAGCTCGTCGAGCAGCGTCCTGGGGTGGACGTCGGTCGTCGTGCCGCGGGCGAGCGACTCGAAGCTGGGGCCGCCGTCGGCGGGCGACCGGCGCGGCAGCACGCGCGGACGGCCGTCGTGCTGCCAGGCGGCGCCGGTCATCCAGCGTGTGAACAGCATCGCGGCGAGCGTCGAGTCGGCACGGACCGCGTCCAGGCCGGGCGCCTCGGTCAGGCGGCGGACGTCCTTGCGGTGGATACCGGTCATCACGCTGATGCGGCTCGCCGGCACGGCGCGCTCGCGGCCGGGCTGCCCTGCCGAACGGATCGCCGCGTCGATCATTGCCCGCTTCATCAGCTCCTCGAGCTGACCGAACTGCACGCCGTGGTCGATCGCCAGCCGCGCGAGCGGGCGCAATACCGCCAACAGCGCGTCGATCGCGGCCGAGGAGTCCGGCGAGCCCTCGGGCAGGGGCTGGGGAGTGGGGGTCACCGGATCAGTATAGTGGGCAAAATTCCCTCGATGTGGCGGGGCGACGAGTCGGCGCCAGTGGCGGACGAGCGGACCGGCTCGCCCGTCGGTGGGGCGGGCCGGCTGGATCGGCGGCGGCGTCGAGCCACTTCAGGGACGGCTGCGCCGGGCAGTGGCGGGCCGCGCGAGAGGAGGGGGCCGCCGCGCGGAACGGGACTCCGCCCGGAGCGGGTCGAGGGGCGCCGAGGCCGGACGCGCCGGGCTGGCGCCCGGGCGGACCGTGAGCGCTCGATGCGGATCGTGGCCGCGCGGAGCACCGTCGCGCGCACGCCGGTCACGACGACCGCCGTGCCCGAAGCCGGGTCGGCCGCCGTGCCGCCGACGATCCGACCTGCGCCGGCGTCGACGACGAACTCGCGGCCGTACGCGTCGCGGACGACGACCGCTGACAGGCTGCTCGCCGCGACGATCGTCCCGCGGATCTGGGCCGGATCCTCGCCGCCCGCCGCGTCGCCGTTCGCGCCCGGCACCCCCGGGATCTCCCGGCTGCGCGCCACGAGCGTCGCCCCGTTGACCGAACCGATCACGCGCACCCGCGCGCCGCTTCGCAGCGAGGCGACGGAGCCTCCGGATACCGTCGCGCCGCAGGCGCCCACCTGCAGCCCGTCGACCGCGAAGCGCGAGATCGATTCGAACCGCGACACGGTGCCGTCGACGCGCGTCGGCGACGCCGCCGGCCACCTGCGGCCGGGGCAGGTCGATGCGCACGGCCCCGCAGCACCTGCCCAGCCGCCACGGCCGGCGCCGCGCCCCGGACCGGGGTGCCGTCGTCGATCCGCGCGGGCAGCTCGCCGGCGGCGCGCAGGTCGATGACCTGCGTGCCGATCGTCGGTCGCGCCCCGGCACGGTCGAATCGGGATGAGGGGCCGCGCACCCGCAAGAGCCCCTCGACGTCGCCACGGGTGTCCACCCGGCTCGCCCTCAGCACGCCTGTCGACGGATCGGCGAAGCCTCGGGCTTCGACCGCGCCGCTGGGGAAGCGTGCGACGCCTGTCCGGTGCCGCCGCTGCGGATGCGGGCCAGCTCGCCGCCAACGCTGCCGCCGCAGCCGCCGCAGCCGACCGCGGCCGCGCCGAGCGCGAGCAGCGAGCCGAGCGTGCGCCGGCATGTCGTCATGATCGCGATCGGTCGACGGGTCACCGCGTCTCGCTTCCGTCGGACGGGGCCGCGCCGCCCCCGACCGGCTCCACGTAGCAGTACAGGCCGATCCGTACCCGCTGGTCCGCCGCGCGTCCGGCGGCGCGGTCCTCGTCCTCGAGCCGCTGCAGCTCGGGCGCGAGCGTGCCGAGCAGGCGGCCCCAGTACGCGCGCGCCCGTTCGGCCGCGTCGTCGGCGGATCCGGCCGACAGTGCGTCGGCGTACAGCGCCTGCTCGACGAACGGCGGCCGCTCGGGTGGCTCGCCGCCGGCCGCGCGCAGCGCCGCGGCGACGTTGGCCTGCGCGGCGGCGAGGTGATCTCCGACGTTCGCCGCGAGGAAGGCGAGCAGCCCCTCGATGCGGCCGGTCGGCACGAACGCGTCGCCGCGCAGCGCGACGGTGTCCGCGGCCTCGTCGACGGCGACCAGCTCCAGCCGCAGCAGTTCGTCGAGCAGCGTGCGCGGATGCACGTCGGTGGTCACGCCGCGCGCGAGCGTCTCGAAGCTCGGGCCGTCCGCGACCGGCCGGCGTGGCAGCGCGAGCGGACGGCCTTCGCCGTCGTGCCACGCCCGGTCGGTCATCCAACGGGTGAAGAGCTCCGCGGCGGGCGCGCGCTCGGCGCGCAGCTCCGCGAGGTCGGTCGACTCGACGAGCCGCTTGACCTCCTTGCGGTGGATGCCGGAGATCACGCTGAGCCGGCTGATCGCCGGCGCCGCGCGACCGGCCTCGCCCTCGGTCGCCCTGAGGGCCGCCTCCACCATGGCGCGCTTCGCCAGCTCCTCGAGCTGGCCGAACTGCACGCCGTGGTCGATCGCCAGCCGCGCCAGCGGGCGCAGCACCGCCAGCAGCGCGTCGATCGCGGCGGCGGACGCGCCCCCGGCGGCGACGGGGACGTTGGCGGGCGGGGGCGTCATCGGATAGCGGTCGATCGGGGCATGGTCTGGGCGAGTCCCTACCGATCCTCCGCGCGCCAGGACGGGGCAGCGAGCAAATGCTTCCGTTCCGGCCGCACGAGGCCCGGCGCCGGTCAGCCGCGAGCGGCCGTCCTGTCGGCGGCGCGACTCAACTCGAGGCCATCAGGTAGTTCAGCGCCAGCCGCCCGCCGTCCGGGTAGACCGTCTGGCCGGTCAGGTACGAACCGTCGTCGCCGGCGAGGAACACCGCGACCTTCGCGATCTCGTCGGGTTCGCCGAGGCGCCCGAGCGGGGTGCGCGACATGATGGTCCGCTCCGCCGCCGGCGAGCCGAGCACCGCGTTGCGGGCGAGCTCGGTGGCGATCGTGCCGGGGCCGATCGCGTTGACACGGATGCCCTTCGGCGCGAGCGAGATCGCCATCACCTTGGTCAGCTGCGCGACGCCGCCCTTCGACACGCAGTAGGGCACCTGGTTCGGGATCGCGATCACCGCGTTGACGCTCGACATGTTGACGATCGCACCGCTTCGCTTCGCGCCGACCATCCACTTCGCGACCGCCTGGCCGAACAGGAAGTAGGACTTCAGGTTCACACCGAGTACGCGGTCGAAGTCGGCCTCGGCGAGCTCGAGGAAGTCGGCCGCATGCGTGACGCCCGCATTGTTCAGCAGCACGTCGATCGCGCCGAAGCGCTCGAGCGTGGCGGCCACCGCGCGAGAGACCGTCTCGGCCTTCGCGACGTCGCCGGCGACGAAGAGCGCGCGCTCGGTGCCGATCTTCGCGACCGCGTCGGCCCCGCGCGCCGCGTCGACGTCGACGATCGCGACCTTCGCGCCCTCGTCGGCGAACCGGCTCGCGCACGCGAGCCCGATGCCCTGCGCACCACCGGTCACCAGCGCCACCTTCGACTCAAGCTTCATTCCCCGTCCTCCTCGTGTCGGGCCGTCGGGCGGTGCCCGATCGGCGTGAGATCATCGCGGATTATGGATCGTCGCGACCCGTTTCGTTCCCCTTCCGGACGCGCTGTCGGGGCATGGCTCGCGGCCGTGTCGGTCGCAGCCGCGTCGACGCTCGCGGGCCTAGCGGGCCCGGCGGCCGCGCAGACGATGCCGCCCGCGGTCGCCGACGCGATCCGCGCCGCTGGCGTGTCGCCGAACGAGGTCGGCCTGCTGGTCGCTCCGGTCGACGGCCGCGCGCCGATCGCCACGCACAACGCCGAGCTCGCCTTCAATCCGGCCTCGACGATGAAGCTGGTGACGACCTACGCGGCGCTCTCGCTGCTCGGGCCGGACTACCGCTGGACCACCGCCGTCGCGACCCGCGGCCGGATCGAGGGCGACGTGCTGCTCGGCGACCTGGTGCTGCGTGGTGGCGGCGACCCGAAGCTCGTCATCGAGGACATGGCCGAGCTGGTCGCGCGGCTGCGCGCGACCGGCCTGCGCGAGATCCGTGGCAACCTCGTCGTCGACGACTCGCTGTACGACGTCGGCGACGAGTCCTACGAGAAGTTCGACGGCGACCCGGCACAGCCGTACAACGTGCGTCCGTACGCGGCGCTGATGAACTTCAAGGCGACGAAGGTCGTCGTGCGTCCGCAGGGCGCCTCGGTCGCGATCGAGCTCGACCCGCCGCTCGCCGGCGTGCCGCTGGTCAACGAGGTCAAGCTGGTGAAGGGGCCGTGCCGCTTCGGCGCCTGGGGCCTCGCGGTCCGCGACGCGGGGCCCGAGGACAAGCCGTCGATCAAGGTGGGCGGCGCCTACTCGGCCGGCTGCGGCGAGCAGTCGACGATGGTCGCGGTGCTGAACCATCGCCAGTTCATCCACGGCTTCTTCCTCGGCGCGTGGCAGGCGGCCGGCGGCACCTGGTCCGGACGCACCATCGTCGAGCGCGGCGTCGACCCGTCGCTGCCGGTGCTCGCGCAGTGGACGTCGCCGCGCACGCTGGCCGACGTGGTCAAGGACATCAACAAGTTCAGCAACAACGTGATGGCGCGGCAGGTGATGCTGCAGACCTCGGCCGATCCGGTCGCGCGCCGCCCCGCGACGCTCGAGCGCGCGCGCCGCACGGTCGCGGGTTGGCTCGAGCGCCGCGGCCTGCGCTCGCCCGAGCTGGTCATCGACAACGGCTCGGGCCTGTCGCGACAGGAGCGGATCTCGCCGGTCTCGATGACGCGGCTGCTGGTCGACGCGATGCGCAGCGACCAGGCCGCGACCTTCGTCGACTCGCTGCCGGTCGTCGGCGTCGACGGCACGATGAAGGGTCGGCTGCGCGACGAGCCGGTCGCCGGCCGCGCGTGGATCAAGACCGGCAGCCTCAACGACGTGCGCACCATCGCCGGCTACGTCGATGCCGCGTCGGGCCGCCGCTACGCGGTGGTGATGCTGGTCAACGGCCCGCGCGCGCAGGCCACCGGCGCCGCCCAGGACGCGCTGATCCGCTGGGTCCACGCGAATGGGTGAGGCCGGGGTTTCGGCGAGCACTGCTCTCCGCCGGCCGAACGGGCGCCGCATGCTTGCGGCGCACTGCTGCGTCCCGAACGCCAATCCGGCGAGAGCCGGCTGACCTACAACCCCAGCTCCCCCCACATCGCATCCACCTTCTTCTTCACCTGCGGCGTCATCGCGATGGTGCGACCCCATTCCCGATCCGTCTCGCCGGGCCACTTGTTGGTCGCATCCAGCCCCATCTTCGAGCCGAGCCCCGAGACCGGCGACGCGAAGTCGAGGTAGTCGATCGGCGTACGGTCGACCAGCGTCGTGTCGCGGATCGGGTCGACGCGCGTCGTGATCGCCCAGATCACGTCCTTCCAGTCGCGCGGGTCGACGTCGTCGTCGACCACCACGATGAACTTCGTGTACATGAACTGGCGCAGGAAGCTCCAGATCCCGAACATCACGCGCTTGGCGTGGCCGGGGTACTGCTTCTTCATCGACACCACCGCCATCCGGTACGAGCAGCCTTCTGGGGGCAGGTAGAAGTCGACGATCTCGGGGAACTGCTTGCGCAGGATCGGCACGAACACTTCGTTCAGCGCGACCCCGAGGATCGCCGGCTCGTCGGGCGGCTTGCCGGTGTAGGTCGAGTGGTAGATCGCGTTCTCGCGCATCGTGATGCGGTCGATCGCGAACACCGGGAACCAGTCCTGCTCGTTGTAGTAGCCGGTGTGGTCGCCGTACGGTCCCTCGAGCGCCATCTCCCAGCCGTTCAACGCCGACGGCGGCGGCTCGCCCTTCCAGCCGAGGCGCGCCGCGTGCGCGCGGGTGAGCGACCCGTCGGGGTCCGGCTGGATCGACCCTTCCAGCACGATCTCGGCGGTCGCCGGCACGCGCAGCTCGTTGCCGACGCACTTGACCAGCTCGGTCTTCGCGCCGCGCAGCAGCCCCGCGAACTGGTACTCCGACAGCGTGTCGGGCACCGGGGTGACCGCACCGAGGATCGTCGCCGGATCGCAGCCGAGCACCACCGCGATCGGGAACGGCGTGCCGGGCTTCGCGATCGCGTGCTCGCGGAAGTCGAGCGCGCCGCCGCGATGCGCGAGCCATCGCATGATCGTGCGGTCGCGCCCGATCACCTGCTGGCGGTAGATCCCCAGGTTCTGCCGCGCCTTCGCGGGCCCGCGCGTGACGACGAGCCCCCAGGTGATCAGCGGCGCGACGTCGCCTGGCCAGCAGGTCTGCACCGGCAGCGCGCCGAGGTCGACCTGCGCACCCTCGAGCACGCGCTGCTGGCAGGGCGCGCGCGACACCTCGCGCGGCGCCATGTTCAGGACCTGGCGCAGCACCGGCAGCTTGTCCCAGGCGTCCTTCAGCCCCTTCGGCGGCTCGGGCTCCTTGAGGTACGCGAGCAGCGTGCCGATCTCGCGCAGCGCGTCGACCGAGTCCTCGCCCATGCCGAGCGCGACCCTTCGCGGGGTGCCGAAGAGGTTGGCGAGCACTGGGTGCGCCGACCTGCGGCCGTCCTGCTCCGGGTGCTCGAAGAGCAGCGCCGGCCCCTGCGCGCGCAGCACCCGGTCGGCGATCTCGGTCATCTCGAACCGCGGCGACACCGGGCGCGTGATCCGACGCAGCTCGCCGCGCGATTCCAGTTGTGCGACGAAATCGCGGAGATCGGCGTAGCGCATAGGGGTCGGGAAGAGGAATCGGGGTGATCGCGGATCTTCGCACGGGGAACGGTTTGACCCTCGGGGGAGGGGTGGTAGAATTCGTGAACTCATCGGTCCGGATCCATCCGGACCACTCCGGGCGGACTGGATCCGCCTTGTGTCAGCGGATCGCCCCGAACAGAGAGGGCGACCATCGCGCGGTGAAAGGACCGTGCACCGGCGCACAACGCGCCACGCCGGGTCGGCGCCCAAGGGGCCCACCCGAAAAAAGACGGCCGCAGGTCGTCGCGGGATCGGGCAGCCTCGTCTGCCGAAGTGACTGGAATCCTCCGGCGCACGCGCCGGGGCCTCGCAGCAGGATGCTGCACGGGAGTACGGATGTCGGAACAACGCAGGATCGACCTGCTGTTCGCCGTGGCCGTCAGGATGTTCGCGCTCGCGCGTCTGTCGCGCCGCGCGGCCCCGGCCGTCGCGATGGTGCTCGTGGTCGTCGTCGCGGTGCACGGCACGCTCGGTGGCGTGGACGTGGCCTCGGTGCCCCGCCTGGCCATGGACGTGCCGCCCGGGTTCGCCCAGCCGGCGGCCCGGACGCATGCCCACGCCAGCGCGTCGCCGCGCGAGGTCGCCGACCGCTCGGAGATGCTGGCTGCGCCGATCGTCTCCGAGACGCCGTTGCGCCCGGTGCCGCGCCTGGACAAGGAGCAGGAGAACATCGCGCGTTTCATCGCGCAGCGCTACCGCGTCGGCCTCGACGCCACCAGCGAGTTCGTCTATCACGCCTACCGCGCCGCGCGCGACGTGAAGGTCGACCCGATGCTCGTGCTCGCCGTGATGTCGGTCGAGTCGAGCTTCAACCCGCGCGCGCAGAGCGCGGTCGGCGCGCAGGGCCTGATGCAGGTGCTGACCCGCGTGCACACCGAGAAGTTCATGCCCTTCGGAGGCATCCCCGCCGCATTCGATCCGGTCGCGAACATCCGCGTCGGCAGCGCGATCCTGAAGGAATACATCAAGCGCGAGGGCACGGTCGAGGGCGCGCTGAAGTCGTACGTCGGCGCGGCGCTGGCCGAGCACGACGGCGGCTACGGCTCCAAGGTGCTGAACGCCCGCGAGCGGATCGCGGCGGCGGCGGCTGGCAAGCCGATCCCGCCCGAAACCGTCGTCACGCCGCGACCCGCGGCCGCCGAAGCGGAGCCGAAGACGCAGCCGGTCTCGCTGATCGTCGAGACGCGTACCCCGATCACAGACGAGTCCCGGGCCGCCGCGGCCGCCGAGCCGTCGGACGCGCACCGCGTGCCGCAGGGCCAGAAGGGGCCGGGCGAGATCTGATCGGCGCGACGCGCTGCGAATGCGAAGAAGGCTGCCCCCGGGTGGCCGTCCTCGTGTCTGGCCTGGCGCCCGCGGTGCTCAGCCGACGCAGCGCCCGATCCGCGCGACCGCTTCTTCCAGCTTCTCGCGCGCGGTCGCGTACGACAGCCGCATCCAGCGCCCCGGATCGTTCGCGCCGAAGTCGTGGCCGGGCACCAGCGACACCGACGCCTCCTCGAGCAGCCGCGACGCGAGCGCGCCGCTGTCGCCGAAGCGCGCGCAGTCGAGCCACGCGTAGAACGCGCCGTCGGGCATCACCGGCACGTCGAAGCCCACGCCGCGCATCGCCGGCACGATGTAGTCGCGCCGCGCGCGGAACGCGTCGCGCCGCGCCTCGTAGATCGCGAGCGCCTCGGGCGTGAAGCACGCGATCGCCGCGTGCTGCGCGAGCGTCGACGCGCAGATGTACAGGTTCTGCGAGAGCTTCTCGAACGCCGCGGCGGTCGACGGCGGCACGACCAGCCAGCCGAGCCGCCAGCCGGTCATGTGGAAGTACTTCGAGAAGCTGTTGACCACCACGACGTCGTCGCCGAGCTCGAGCGCGGTCCGCGGGCGGCCCTCGTACGACAGACCGAGGTAGATCTCGTCGACGATCGTGAAGCCGCCGCGCGCGCGCACGTTCGCGACGATGCGGCCGAGCTCGTCGAACGGGATCGAGGTGCCGGTCGGGTTCGCCGGCGAGGCGAGCAGCGCGCCGCGCGTGCGTGCGCCCCAGTGCGCGTCGAGCAGGCCCTCGGTCATCTGGAAGCGCGTGTCGGCGAATACCGGCACCGGCTTCGGGGCGCCGTCGAAGGCGGCGACGAAGTGCCGGTTGCACGGGTAGCTCGGGTCGGTGACCAGCACCTCGTCGCCGACGTCGACGAGCGCGCAGCACGCGAGCGACAGCGCGGCCGATGCGCCCGCCGTGACGACGATGCGCGCCGGGTCCACGTGCACGCCGTGCCGCTCGAGGTAGTCGCGCGCGATCGCCTCGCGCAGCGCGTGCAGCCCGAGCGCCGATGTGTACTGGGTGTGGCCGGCGCGCACCGCGCGCTCGAGCGCGGCGACGACCGGCTCGGGGGCGGTGAAGTCGGGCTCGCCGATCGACAGGTGGATCACCGGGCGACCGGCGTGCTCGAGCGCCACCGCGCGCTTGACGAGTTCCATCACCTGGAATGGGGCGATCCTCGCGGTGCGGGCCGCGAGACGAAGGTCGGACATGGCGGGGGGGCGCGACGCGGCACGTCGCGCGCGGAGCGGTGGGCAGGGAAGGATTCTATCGCCCGCCGCCCCGACCCCCCCTCAGGACTGAAGCCAGGGCAGCCCGGCCTTTCGCCAGCCGCCGACGGTGCCGCGCCGGCCCTGGTCGTCGAGGTCGCCCTCGAAGCCCTCCAGCACGTTCAGCGCCACTCGCCACCCGGCTCGCGTCGCGGCATCGGCCGCGCCCTGGGAGCGCACCCCGCTGCGGCACAGGAACATCACCGGCACGTCGACCGGCGCGTGCGCGCGCAGCTGCTCGACGAAGCGCGGGTTCGGCGATTGCGCGCCGAACGCCCGCCACTCGACCAGCGGCACGCCGTCGACGCGGCCGACGAACGCCCACTCGGCCTCGGTGCGCACGTCGACGAGGGTCGCCGCGCCCGCGCGGTGGAGCGCCCAGGCCTCGGCCGGCGTCACGTCGCCGTGGTACGGCCGACCGCCGGCCGCTCGGGCCCGCGCGGCCGCGCGCTGCAGCACCGCGTCGAGGTCGGCGTCGGCGAGGTCGTTGTCGGTCGCGGTCGTGCGGGACATGGTCGGGCCCTTCTCGTCGAGGTGCGCGGGAGCCTAGCGAGCGCGGCGCGAGCGGGGAAACAACCGTCGGGCATGAGCTCATCACCCGGGCCGCGAATCGGCCTACATGCCCGAAGGTGATGAACGGATCTCGTTCGGTGCGTTCACGCTGCACGGCGGCTGCGCAGGCGATCGCGACGTCCGCATCGGCCGAGCGGCCGGTCGCACGCCACGGCCGCGCGCGGCGCCGCCGTGGTGCGCCGTGCCCCGCATCCGCGCGCCGCCGTGGCGAGCTGCCGTCGATGCAGCGCACCGAGGCTCAGTCCGGGCGGCCCATTGCGCACCGTCGCGGCGCACGGCGACCCTGGCACGCTCGTTGCATGGACGTGGACACTCTCTTGTATACATGATGGCGTCCAAGCTGATCCAGACCATGGCCGTCTCCCCGTCGTCCGTGCCCGTCGCCACCGGCGACCGGATCGGCGACCGGCTCGCGGCCGCGCGCTCCGCGTCCGATCCGGCCGCGCACGTGGAGGCGCTGCTGCGCGCCGAGCTGCGCCGCGACCGCGGCCCGAACCCGGTGTGGATCGCGAGGGTCGACGACGCGGCGCTCGACGCGCAACTCGCCGGCCTGCGAGCGCGGCTCGCCACGGTCGGCGGCGACCCGTCGCGGCTGCCGCTGTTCGGCGTGCCGTTCGCGGTGAAGGACAACATCGACGTCGAGGGCTTCGACACGACCGCCGGCTGCCCGGCCTTCGCCTACCGGCCCGCCGCCGACGCGGCGGTCGTCGCGCGGCTGCGCGAAGCCGGCGCGATCGTGCTGGGCAAGACCAACCTCGACCAGTTCGCGACCGGGCTCAACGGCACGCGCTCCCCCTTCGGGCCGGTCGGTTCGGCGCCCGACCCGCGCTATGTCTCGGGTGGCTCGAGCAGCGGCTCCGCGGTCGCGGTCGCGCGCGGCGAGGTCCTGTTCTCGCTCGGCACCGACACGGCGGGCTCGGGCCGCGTGCCCGCGACGCTCAACGGGATCGTCGGCGTCAAGCCGACCCGAGGGCTGCTGTCGAACCGCGGCGTGGTGCCCGCGTGCCGGGCGCTCGACTGCGTGTCGATCTTCGCGGCCGACCTCGGCGGCGCCGCGCGCGTGCTCGCCGTCGCGCGGGGCTTCGACGCCGCCGATCCGTACTCGCGCGACGCGGCGCGTGACGGGCTGTCCGACGCCGGCTGGTCCGCACCGCCGTCGCGCCTCTCGATCCCGCGCGCGCCGGAGTTCTTCGGCGACCCGCTGCAGCGCGCGGCCTGGGACGCGACGCTCGCCCGGCTGCGTGCCGCCGGCGTCGAGCTGGTCGAGGTCGACACCGCGCCGCTCGCCGAGGCGGCGGCGATGCTCTACGAGGGGCCGTGGGTCGCCGAGCGGGACGCCGCGGTGGGCGACTTCGCCCGCGCCCATCCCGAGGCCGTGCACCCGGTCGTCGCCGCGATCGTCACCGGCCGCGCCGGCAGCGCGCGCGACGCGTTCGAGGCCGCCTACCGGCTCGCCGCGCTGCGTCGCGAGGCCGAGCCCGCCTGGCGCGAGCACGCCGCGCTGCTGCTGCCGGGCGTGCCGACGACCTACACCATCGAGGCGATGCTCGCCGATCCGGTGGTGCTCAACAGCCGGCTCGGCGTCTACACCAACTTCGCGAACCTGCTCGACCTGTCGGCGCTGAACGTCCCGGCGGGGGCGCGCGCCGACGGGCTGCCCTTCGGCGTGTCGCTGATCGGCGCGGCCTTCGCCGACGAGCGACTGCTCGGGCTCGCGGGCCGGCTCGCGCCGTCGCTCTCGGGCGTGGATGCGCCCGTCGCGACCGGCCCCGTCGAGCCGCTCGCCGACGCGCACGCCGTGCCGATCGCCGTCGTCGGCGCGCACCTGTCCGGCCTGCCGCTGAACGGGCAGCTGACTTCGCGCGGCGCGCGGCTGATCTCGCGCACCCGCACCGCGCCCCGCTACCGGCTCTACGCACTGCCGGGCACCACGCCCGCGCGCCCGGGGATGGTCCGCGACGAGGCGGGCGCAGCGCTCGAGATCGAGGTCTGGACGCTGCCGCGCGCGGGCTGGGCGTCGTTCGTCGAAGGCATCCCGGCGCCGCTCGCGATCGGCACGGTGGAGACCGCCGAGGGGCATCGGGTGAAGGGGTTCCTGTGCGAGCCGCATGCGCTCGCCGGGGCCGAGGAAGTCACCGCGTTCGGCGGCTGGCGCGCGTACGTCGCATCGCTGGCCGCGCATCGTTGAAGCCAAGGAGCATCGAGTGGATCGTCGCCGTTTCGTCCAGGGTTCCGCCGCGCTCGCCGGCGCGTCGGTCGCCACGCAGCCCGCGCTCGCGCAGTCCGAGCGCCGCAAGGAGCTGCTGATCGTCGCCAACGAGTTCGGGCCGAACTCGCTCGACATCCACACCGTCGGCGCGAACCGCCCGAGCTACGGGGTGTCCTGGGTCTGCTATGACCGGCTGATGACCTTCGGGAAGAAGACGCTGCCCAACGGCCAGGTCACCTACGACTTCGCGAAGCTCGAGCCCGAGCTCGCCGAGTCGTGGATCGTCGCACCCGACAACTCGCACGTGATCTTCAGGCTGCGGCGCAACGCGAAGTTCCACGACGGCGCGCCGGTCACCGCGAAGGACGTGAAGTGGTCGTTCGACCGAGCGGTCAGCGTCGGCGGCTTCCCGACCTTCCAGATGTCCGCCGGCTCGCTCGAGAAGCCCGAGCAGTTCGTCGTCGTCGACGACCACACCTTCCGCGTGAACTTCCTGCGTCCCGACAAGATGACGATGATGGACATGGCGGTGCCCGTGCCCTGCGTCTTCAACTCGGAGCTGGTGAAGAAGAACGCGACGAAGGAGGACCCCTGGGGCCTGCAGTGGACCAAGAACAACGTCGCGGGGGGCGGCGCTTACAAGGTCGAGGCCTGGCGGCCCGGGCAGGAGATCGTCTACGTCCGCAACGACGACTGGAAGAGCGGCCCGCTGCCGAAGATCCGCCGCGTGATCCAGCGTGACGTGCCGAACGCGGGCACGCGCCGCGCGCTGCTGCTCAAGGGCGACATCGACATGACCTACGACATGCCGCCCAAGGACTTCGGCGAGCTGGCGAAGGAGCCGTCGCTCAAGGTGGTGTCGACGCCGATCGAGAACGCGATCTGGTACGTCGGAATGAACGTGAAGAACAAGCCGTTCTCCGACGTGCGCGTCCGCCAGGCGGTCGCGCTCGCGATCCCGTACGACAAGATGAACGACGTCGCGGTGTACGGCCGCGCGATCAAGCTCTACGGCGGTTCCAACGAACCGAAGCAGCCGATTTGGCCGCAGCCGCACGGCTGGAAGACCGACCTCGACCGCGCGAAGGCACTGCTCAAGGAGGCGGGCTACGAGAGCGGCTTCGAGACGACGCTGTCGTTCGACCTCGGCTCGGCGACCACCAACGAGCCTATGGCGGTGCTGCTGCAGGAGTCGCTCGCGCAGCTCGGCATCAAGGTGCAGATCCAGAAGATCCCCGGCGCGAACTGGCGCGCGGCGCTGCTGAAGAAGGACATGCCGCTGATCGTCAACCGCTTCGGCGGATGGCTGAACTATCCCGAGTACTTCTTCTTCTGGTGCTACCACGGACAGAACGCGGTGTTCAACACCATGTCCTACCAGAACCCGAAGCTCGACAAGATGATCGAGAACGCGCGCTTCCCCGAGAACAAGCTGATCTACGACTCGGAGGTGCGCGCGATGGTCAAGCTGGTCAACGAGGACGTGCCGCGGATCCCCCTGTTCCAGCCGCTGATGGACGTGGCGATGCGCAAGGACGTGTCGGGCTACATGTACTGGTTCCACCTGCAGCCGGACTTCCGCAACCTGTCGAAGACCTGAAGGGGGCGCGCGATGGACCGCGAGGCGATCGTGGCGTGGGTGAGGGCGGGTGCGGCGCTGCTGGAGCTGCCCGCGGCGACGGCCGACGAGGCCGCGGTGGTCGAGAACCTCGAGCGGCTCGCGGCGATCGCGGCCGCGCTCGAGCGCGTCGACATCGGGCCGGAGGTCGAGCCGATCACGGTGTTCTTGCGATGAGCGTCCACGCGTCGATCGCCTCGACGCTCGAGCGGATCGAGCGGCACGACCCGCGGGTGAACGCGTTCACCGCGGTGCTGCGCGAGCGCGCGCTGCGGCGCGCCGCCGGGATCGACGCGGCGCACGCGGCCGGCGAGGCCTCGGTCGGACCGCTCGCCGGCGTGCCGTTCGCGGTGAAGAACCTGTTCGACGTTGCGGGCCTGGTGACGCTCGCCGGCTCGCGGATCGAGCGCGAGCGGCCCGGCGCCGCGCCAGCCGCGTCCGACGCGACCGCGGTCACCCGGCTCGAGGCGGCCGGCGCGATCCTCGTCGGCGCGCTGAACATGGACGAGTACGCCTACGGCTTCACGACCGAGAACACGCACTACGGGCCCACCCGCAATCCGCACGACCTGGAGCGCATGGCCGGCGGCTCGTCGGGCGGCTCGGGCGCGGCGGTCGCCGCGGGCCTCGTGCCGATCACGCTCGGCACCGACACCAACGGCTCGATCCGCGTGCCCGCGTCGCTGTGTGGCGCCTTCGGGCTGCGCCCGACCTTCGGACGGCTGTCGCGCGGCGGCACCTTCCCGTTCGTCGCCTCGCTCGACACGATCGGACCGCTCGCCCGCACGGTGCGGGACCTCGCGCTCTCGTACGATGCGATGCAGGGGCCCGATCCGCGCGACCCGGGCTGCGCGCAGCGGGCGCGCGAGCCCGCGTGCCCGGCGCTGCGCGCGGACCCGGAGGCCAACCTGCACGGGCTGCGCATCGCGCGGCTCGGCGGCTGGTTCGAAGCGATGGCGACGCCCGAGGCGGTCGCAGCCGTCGACGCCGCGGCCGCCGCGATCGGCGCGCACCGATCGGTCGGCCGCGCCGAATGGCCGGACGCCGAGCTCGGGCGCGGCGCCGCGTTCGTGATCACGGCCGCGGAGGGCGGGGCGCTGCACCTCGACGACCTGCGCCTCCGCTACGACGCGATGGAGCCGCACTCGCGCGCCCGCTTCCTCGCCGGCGCGCTCGCGCCGGCCGCCTGGGTGCACCGCGCGCACAGGGTGCGCCGCACCTACATCGAGCGCGTCGACGCGCTGTTCGACGAGCACGACGTTCTGCTCGCACCCGCGGTGCCGGTCGTCGCGCCGCGGATCGGCGAGGACTGGATCGAGGTGCGGGGTCGGCGGCTGCCGTCGCGACCGAGCATGGGCGTGCTGACGCAGCCGGTGTCCTGCGCCGGGCTGCCGGTCGTCGCCGCGCCGATCCGCCGCGATGGGCTGCCGATCGCGATCCAGGTGATCGCGGCGCCCTGGCGCGAGGACCACGCGCTGCGGGTCGCGGCCGCGCTCGAGCAGCTCGGGGTCGCCGTGGCGCCGGTCGCGGCATCCTTCGCCTGAACCCGCGGCGAGGAGGCCACCATGATCGACGACACCCAGCTCAACCTGCCCGACGTGCTCGCCGAGGTCGGGGCGGCGTTCGAGCGCTATGAGCGCGCCCTCGTCTCGAACGACATCGCGGTGCTCGACGAGCTGTTCTGGAACCACCCGATGACGCTGCGCTTCGGGGCGACCGAGAACCTCTGGAGCTACGACGAGATCGCGGCCTTCCGCGCCTCGCGGCCCTCGGTCGGGCTGCAGCGGCGCATCGTGAGGAAGGTGATCCAGACGTTCGGCCGCGACTTCGCCACCGCGAGCGTGCAGTTCGAGCGCGAGGGCCGGCCGGGCTGGGTCGGCCGCCAGCAGCAGACCTGGGTGCGCACCGCCGCCGGCTGGCGCGTGGTCGCCGCGCACGTCAGCTTCATGGGCCTGCCGCCGCCGTGATTCGCCTCGCGCTGCTGCGGATCGTCGGCGCGCTGCCGAACCTGCTCGGGGTGATCGTCGTCACCTTCCTGCTGACGCGAGCGTTGCCCGGCGACCCGGCCGCGTACTTCGCCGGGCAGTCGGCCTCCGAGGAAGCGATCGAGCAGATCCGCGCGAAGCTCGGGCTCGATCGGTCGCTGCCCGAGCAGTTCGTGGCCTACGTGGGCGATCTCGCCCGCGGCGAGCTCGGCCAGTCGCTGTCGACCGGCCAGTCCGTCGCGAGCGAACTCGCCGCGCGGCTGCCCGCATCGATCGAGCTGACGCTGGTGGCGCTGCTGCTCGCGGTCGTGGTGTCGCTGCCGCTCGGCGTGGCGGCGGCGGTCCGGCAGGGCTCGTGGGTCGACCAGCTCGCCCGCCTCGTCACCACCGCGGGCGTGTCGCTGCCGGTGTTCTTCACCGGGCTGCTGCTGACCTGGCTGCTGTACTTCAAGCTCGGCTGGGCACCGTCGCCGATCGGCCGGCTCGACCCGTCGTTCTCGCCGCCCCCGACGGTCACCGGGCTGTACCTCGTCGACGCGCTGCTCGCGCGCGACCTCGAGCTGTGGCGCGCCTGCGCCGGCCAGCTGGTGATGCCGGCGGTGACGATGGCGCTCTTCGTGCTCGCGCCGATCACGCGGATGACGCGCGCCTCGATGCTGTCGGTGCTGTCGGCCGACTTCGTGCGGACCGCGCGGGCGCTCGGGCTGCGCACCTCGACGGTGCTGGTGCGCTACGCCCTGCGCAACGCGCTGCTGCCGGTGGTGACCACGCTCGGCATGGTGTTCTCGTTCCTGCTCGGTTCGAACGTGCTGGTCGAGAAGGTCTTCGCGTGGCCCGGCATCGGCTCGTTCGCGATCGAGTCGCTGACCGCGTCCGACTACGCGCCGGTGCAGGGCTTCGTGCTTGCGATGGGCGTGCTGTACGTGCTGCTCAACCTCGCGATCGACCTCGCCTACCTGCTGATCGATCCGCGGGTCGCGATGCAGGGCTGAGCCAGCCGATGAGCGCAGTCCCGTCGTCCGCTGCCCCCGCCGCACCGCGCGGCGGGCACCTGCGCTACGTGCTGACCGAGAACCCGGTCACCGCGATCGCCGCGCTGCTGTTCGCGGGGCTGGTCGCACTGGCGATCCTCGGGCCGTGGCTCGCGCCGCACGACCCGCTCGCGACCGCGCCCGCGCGCGCGCTGCAGCCGCCGTCGGTCGCGCACTGGTTCGGCACCGACGCGCTCGGGCGCGACATCCTGTCGCGCTGCATCGTCGCCGCACGGCTCGACCTCGGACTCGCGGTCGCCGCGGTCGCGCTGTCCTTCGCGGTCGGCGCGACGCTCGGCGCGGCAGCGGGCTTCTTCGGCGGCTGGCCCGACCGGATCGTCTCGCGCGTCGCCGACACGATCATGGCCTTCCCGCTCTTCGTGCTCGCGATGGGCATCGTCGCGGCGCTCGGCAACACGCTCGCGAACATCGTCATCGCGACCGCCATCGTCAACCTGCCGTTCTACATCCGCGTCGCGCGCGCCGAGGCGAACGTGCGGCGCGAGGCGGGCTTCGTCGAGTCGGCACGCCTCGCCGGCAACGGCGAGTGGGGCGTGCTGATGCGCCACGTGTTCCCGAACCTGCTGCCGCCGATCGCGGTGCAGGTGTCGCTGAACATGGGCTGGGCGATCCTGAACGCGGCGGGCCTGTCGTTCATCGGGCTGGGCGTGCGGCCGCCGACCCCGGAGTGGGGGATCATGGTCGCCGAGGGCGCGCAGTACATCGTGTCCGGCGAGTGGTGGGTCGCGCTCTTCCCGGGCGCGATGCTGATGCTCGCGGTGTTCTCGTTCAACCTGCTGGGCGATGCGCTGCGCGACCTGCTCGACCCGAGGCGGCGCACGTGAGCCAGGCCGCGCCCCCGCTGCTGTCGATCGACGACGTGTCGCTCGAGTTCCGCACCCGCAGCGGTACGGTGCGCGCGCTGCAGCACGTCGGTCTCGCCATCGCGCGGGGCGAGATCGTCGGCCTTGTCGGCGAGTCCGGCTCGGGCAAGTCGGTGCTGTGCTACGCGCTGCTCGGGCTGTCCGACCGTGCCGCACGGATCACCTCGGGGTCGATCCGCTTCGACGGTATCGACCTGCGGGCGGCGAGCGAGCGGGAGCTGCAGGACCTGCGCGGCCGCGAGATCGGCATGGTGTTTCAGAACCCCCGGGCGGCCCTGAACCCGATCCGCTCGATCGGCCGCCAGCTCGAGGACGTGCTGCAACGTCACCACGCGATCCGTGCGCAGGACCTGCGCGAACGCGCGGTCGCCTGCCTGCGCGAGGTCGCGATCGCCGATCCGGAGCGGCGCTTCGACGCCTATCCGTTCGAGCTGTCCGGCGGCATGTGCCAGCGGGTGATGATCGCGCTCGCGATGTCGAGCCGCCCGCGGCTGCTGATCGCCGACGAGCCGACCACCGGGCTCGACGTGACGACGCAGGCCGCGGTGCTCGCGCTGATCCGCGAGCGCGCGCGCGCCGATCGGGTCGCGACGCTGCTGATCACCCACGACCTCGCGCTCGCGGCCGACTTCTGCGACCGGATCGTCGTGATGCACGCTGGCCACGTCGTCGAGACCGGCCCGACCGCGCGGCTCTTCGCCGCGCCGCGCCACCCCTACACGCAGGCGCTGATCGCCTCGACGCCCGCCGGGCGCGCGTCGCTCGACGAGCTTCGCCCGATCGCCGGCGGCCTGCCCGACCTGCGTCGCGCCGACCTGCCGTCCTGCCGCTTCGTCGAGCGATGCCCGCGCGCGCTGCCGTCCTGCCACGATGCGCTGCGGCACGTGCGCGCCCACGTCACCGAGGACTTCGCGTGCTCGAACCCGTTGCCGGCGAGCTGAGCGTGCCGCCCGCGGCCCCGCCCGCCGCCGAGGCGGCGCCGCTGATCGAGGCGAAGGGCCTCTCGAAGCGCTTCGTGCTCGGCCGGGGTCGCAACGCGCCGCGGCTGCACGCGGTCGACGCGGTCGACCTCGCGCTGCGGCGCGGCGAGTCGGTGGGCCTCGTCGGCGAGTCGGGCTGCGGCAAGTCGACGCTGTCGCGGCTGCTGGCGCGCCTGCTCGATCCGACCGAGGGCTCGATCGTCTTCGAGGGCATCGACGTCGGCGCGATGCCGGCGCGCACCTTCGCGACCTCGGGCGCCCGCGCGCGGATCCAGCTGGTGTTCCAGGATGCGACCGACAGCCTCGACCCGCGCCAGACCGCGCGCGACGCGATCGCCGAGCCGGCGATCCGGCTCGGGCTGCCGGGCGACGTCGAGGCGCGGGTCCGGCGCGTGGCCGATGAGGTCGGCCTGCCGCCCGAGCTGCTCGGGCGCTTCCCGCACCAGCTCTCCGGCGGGCAGCGCGCCCGCGTCGGCATCGCGCGGGCGCTCGCGCCCGAGCCGTCGCTGCTGATCCTCGACGAGCCGACCGCCGCGCTCGACGTCTCGGTGCAGGCGGTGGTGCTGCAACTGCTCGCGAGGCTGCGCCGCGAGCGTGGCCTCACCTACCTGTTCGTCTCGCACGACCTGAACGTCGTGCGGCTGCTGTGCGACCGCGTCGTCGTGATGTATCTCGGTCGCATCGTCGAGGAGGGGCCCGCGGCCGAGGTGTTCGCCGCGCCCGGCCATCCGTACACGCGGGCGCTGCTGTCGGCGATCCCGGGCAGCGGCCGCACGCCCGAGCCGCTGCCCGGCGAGGTGCGCAGCCCGATCGACCCCGACCCGAACGCGTGCCGCTTCCACGGGCGCTGCCCGATCGGGGACGCATCCTGCGCGAAGGCGATGCCGGTGCTGCGCCCGGTGTCCGGCGGCCACGCGGCCCATCGCGTCGCCTGCCTCAAGGTGCACGGCTGAGGCCGTGGCATCATCGACCGCAAGGAGGATCGCCCGACCGATGGCCGTCAATCTCGCGACGCTGGTGTACGAGCGGGTCAAGCAGGACATCTTCGACTTCCGCCTGCTGCCCGGCGACCGGTTCACCGAGTCGGAGGTCTCCGAGCGCGTGCAGGCCTCGCGCACGCCGGTCCGCGAGGCGCTGTACCGGCTCGAGCGCGACGGCTACCTCGAGGTGATGTTCCGCGCCGGCTGGCGCGTCAAGCCCTTCGACTTCCGGCAGTTCGAGGAGCTCTACGACCTGCGCATCGTGCTGGAGAGCACCGCGGTGCGGCGGCTGTGCGAGGCCGACGAGCGCCCGCAGCTCGAGGCGCTGCGCCGGATCTGGGCGGTCGCCGCCGACGACCGCGAGACCGAGATGCGCGAGGTCGCGCGGCTCGACGAGTCGTTCCACGCGACGCTGGTCGCCGCGGCCGGCAACCAGGAGATGTCGCGCGTGCACGCCGAGGTCACCGAGCGGATCCGGATCATCCGGCGCCTCGACTTCACCAAGGCGCCGCGGATCGAGACGACCTACCAGGAGCACTCGAAGATCCTTCGGGCGATCGCCCAGCGCCGCGCCGACCAGGCGGTGATGCTGCTGCGCACCCACGTCGAGGCCAGCAAGGCCGAGGTCCGCAAGATCACGCTGCACATGCTGCACGAGGCGCGCGAGCGGTCGAGCGGCTGACCGCGTCGCCGGCCCGCCCGCCGGCCGCACGTGCCTCGCCGCGGTGCGCGATCGATCCGGTTCCGTGCGTCGCGGCGCACCCCCACCGCACCATGTCGGCCTCGCACGCGCGAGGTCGGCGCATCCGGCGCGCCCCACGGCCCCGTTTCCCGTCGGCACGGTTCTTGCATGGTGCCGAGAGCAATCTTGTATTCATGTTGGTATCCCGCGCTGATCCGAGCTGCGGGAACCCGGACGTCCGACCCCGGTCGCCACCCGCCTCGCCAAGGAGCCCCGATGAGTGCCACCCGCCGTTCCCTGCTGCGCGCCGCCGGCGCCACCGGCCTGCTGTCCGCAGCTGGCCTGCCGCTGCGCGCGTCCGCGCAGAGCCCGATCACCGTCGGCGTGATCTACGTCGGCCCGCGCGACGACTTCGGCTACAACCAGGCGCAGGCGCAGGCCGCCGCCGGCCTGAAGAAGATCGCCGGCGTCAAGGTCGTCGAGGAGGAGAAGGTGCCCGAGACTGTCGCCGTCCAGAAGACGATGGAGGCGATGATCAACCAGGACAAGGCCTCGCTGATCTTCGCCACCTCGTTCGGCTACTTCGACCCGCACATGCTGCGGATGGCCGAGAAGTACCCGAAGGTGCGCTTCGCCCACGCGGGTGGCATGTGGACCGAGGGCAAGCACCCGAAGAATGCGGGCTCCTACTTCGGCTACATCGACGGCGGACAGTACGTCTCGGGCGTCGTCGCCGGCCACATGAGCAAGTCCAAGCGGCTCGGCTTCGTCGCCGCCAAGCCGATCCCGCAGGTGCTGCGCAACATCAACGCGTTCACGATGGGCGCGCGCTCGGTCGATCCGTCGATCACGACGCGGGTGATCTTCACCGGCGACTGGTCGATGCCGGTCAAGGAGGCCGAGGCGACCAACAGCCTGATCGACCAGGGCGTGGACGTGGTCACCTGCCACGTCGACGGCCCCAAGGTCGTGGTCGAGACCGCCGAGAAGCGCGGGATCATGTCCTGCGGCTACCACGCGAGCCAGGCCGCGCTCGCGCCGAAAGGCTACCTGACCGGCGCGGAGTGGGACTGGGCGACGCCGTACGGGATGCTGGTCGAGGCGGCGCGCACCGGCAAGCCGCACCCGAACTTCCTGCGCGGCGGGCTGAAGGAAGGGTTCGTGAAGATGTCCGCCTGGGGGCCGTCGGTGTCGCCGAAGGCGAGGGAGGCCGGCGAGGCCGCGCTCGCGTCGATGCGGAAGGGCGACGCGATCTTCAAGGGGCCGATCAAGGACAACAAGGGCGGCACGGTGGTCCCCGGCGGCACGACGCTCGAGATGACCAACCTCGAGCTCGAGAAGATGAACTGGCTGGTCGAGGGCGTGCTCGGCTCGATCCCGAGCTGACGGCAGCCACCGAGGACGCGGCCCGATGGCCTCGAGTCCCGCCGCGCTGCCGGGCGCCCGCCGCCCGGCGGGGCTGTCGCCCGCGATGCTTCGCTGGCTGGTGCCGATCGGCTCGATCGTCGCCGGCCTGCTCGCGTTCGGCGTCTTCGTGCTCGCGATCGGGCGCAACCCGATCGAGGTCTACGCGACCATCGTCGAAGGCGGCTTCTCGAGCGCCTTCTCCTGGAACAACACGCTGCTGCGCGCGGCGCCGCTGATCCTCACCGGGCTGGCGGTCGCGATCCCCGCGCAGGCGGGGCTGGTGATGATCGGCGGCGAGGGCGCGCTCGCGATCGGCGCGCTCGTCGCCTCGGCGGTCGCGGTGCCGCTGCTGCCCTCGCTCGGCGCCGGCGCGCTGCTCGCGGGCGCGGCGGCGGGCATGGCGGGCGGCGCCGCCTGGTTCGCGCTCGCCGGCTGGTTCCGCGCGCACCGCGGCCTGAACGAGACGATCAGCAGCCTGCTGCTGTCCTACATCGCGATCGCGGTCTTCAACCACGTGGTCGAGGGGCCGCTGCGCGACCCGGCGAGCCTGAACAAGCCGTCGACCTTCCCGCTGCCCGAATCCGCGATGCTCGGCCCGATCCCGGGCCTCGACGTGCACTGGGGCCTCGCGATCGGCGTCGCCGCCTGCGTGCTCGCGCAACTCGCGCTGTCGCGCAGCACGCAGGGCTTCGCGCTGCGGGTCGCCGGCGGCAATCCGCGCGCCGCGCTGCTGGTCGGCCTGCCGGTCGGCGGGCTGATCGTCGCGGCCTGCGCGCTCGGCGGCGCGGCTGCGGGCCTCGCCGGCGCGATCGAGACGATCGCGGTGCACGGCGCGGCCAACGCGTCGGTGCTCGCCGGCTACGGCACCACCGGCATCCTGGTCGGGTTCATGGCGCGCCAGCAGCCGCTCGCGATCGTGCCGGTCGCGATCCTGATGGGCGGCATCTCGGCGGCCGGCAGCCTGCTGCAGCGCCGGCTCGACCTGCCCGACGCGACGACGATGGTGCTGCAGGGGCTGCTCTTCGTCGCGATCCTCGCCGGCGACGCGTTCCTGCCGAAGGGGCGGCGCTGATGAGGCCCCCACGCTCGCTTCGCTCACTGCCCCCCGAGGGGGCGCGTCAGCGCCTTCGGGCGGCCGGGCGGCGCTGACATGGACGCCGTCCTCACCGTCCTGATCGCCGTGCTCGGCGGCGCGATCCGGGTCTCGACGCCATTCCTCTTCGTCTCGCTCGGCGAGTGCATCACCGAGAAGTCCGGCCGCATCAACCTCGGCCTCGAGGGCACGATGGTGTTCGGCGCCATGTTCGGCTACGCGGTGTCGTACCACACCGGCTCGCCCTGGCTCGGCGTGCTCGCGGCCGGCCTGTCGGGCGTGGTGTTCGGCGCGGTGCACGGCCTGCTGTGCAGCCTGCCGCAGGTCAACGACACGGCGGTCGGCATCTCGCTGATCGTGCTCGGGCTCGGCCTTGCGTTCTTCTTCGGCAAGGCCTACGTGCAGCCGACCGCGCCGCGCCTGCCCTCGATCGACCTCGGCAGCTGGGCGGAGCTGCCGGCGCTGCGCGCGGCGCTGCAGGTCAACGCGCTCTTCGTCGTCGGCGCGGCGCTCGCGCTCGCGCTGCACTGGGCGTTCGCCAACACCCGCTGGGGCCTGCAGCTGCGCACCGTCGGCGACTCGGCCGACGCAGCGCGCGCACTCGGCCTGCCGGTCGCGCGCACGCGCATCCAGGCGACCGCGCTCGGCGGCTTCTTCGGCGGCGTGGCCGGCGCCTACCTGTCGCTCTACTACCCGGGCAGCTGGAACGAGGCGCTCTCCAGCGGGCAGGGCGTGATGGCGGTCGCGCTGGTGATCTTCGCGCGATGGCGGCCGCTCGGCTGCTTCAAGGCGGCCCTGATCTTCGGTGGCGCGGGCTCGATCGGACCGGCGCTGCAGGCGGTGGGCGTGCAGGCGGGCTATCACCTGTGGAACGCCGCGCCGTACCTGCTGACGCTGGCGATCATGCTCGCCAGCACTTCCAAGGCCCGCGCGTCGATCGGCGCGCCGGGCGAGCTGTCGATGACGCGCTGAGGCGGGAGCCGGACCATGAGCGGACTGGGTGGGTTGAACAAGTCGCCGAACGGCGTGGTGATCGGGCTCGTGCAGCTGCAGCTGCCGGTGGTCGAGACACCGGTGCAGCTTGCGGCGCAGGCGGACCGGATCGTCGCGATGGTCGGCAAGGCGCGACGCAACAACGCGGGCATGGACCTGGTCGTGTTCCCCGAGTACGCGCTGCACGGGCTGTCGATGAGCACCGCGCCCGAGCTGATGGTGACGATGGACGGACCGGAGGTGCTCGCGTTCCGCCGCGCCTGCGTCGAGCACCGGATCTGGGGCTGCTTCTCGATCATGGAGGCCAACCCCGGCGGCAACCCGTACAACACCGGGCTGGTCATCGACGACACCGGCCGCATCGCGCTCTACTACCGCAAGCTGCATCCCTGGGTGCCGGTCGAGGCCTGGGAGCCGGGCAACCTCGGCATCCCGGTGATCGACGGTCCGAAGGGCTGCCGCCTCGCGCTCGTCATCTGCCACGACGGCATGTTCCCGGAAATGGCGCGCGAGTGCGCGTACAAGGGCGCCGAGATCATGCTGCGCACCGCCGGCTACACCGCGCCGATCCGCCACGCTTGGAAGATCACCAACCAGGCCAACGCGTTCCAGAACCTGATGGTGACCGCGAGCGTGTGCCTGTGCGGCAGCGACGGCAGCTTCGACTCGATGGGCGAGGGCATGGTCTGCGACGTCGACGGCACCGTGCTGGTCGAGGGCTCGAACCGGCCCGACGAGATCGTCACCTGCGAGGTGCGGCCCGACCTGGTCCGCGAGGCCCGCAGGCACTGGGGCGTCGAGAACAACCCCTACCAGCTCTGGCATCGCGGCTACGTCGCGGTGAAGGGCGGCGCGCAGGACTGCCCGTACACCTTCATGCACGACATGGTCGACGGCCGCTACCGGCTGCCGTGGGAGGACGAGGTGGTGCACGTCGACGGCACGTCCTGCGGTTTCGCGGCGCCGGCGCGCACGTACGCGGGCGCCGAGCCCGCAGGACCAGACGGCCTGCCGCAAGCGGCCGCGCCGAGGCAGGCCGCCTGAGCGCGGCGCGACGAGGAGCCCCGCCGATGACCGACTTCCCCCAGATCGACGCCGATCCCTACCCGTGGCCGTTCGACGGCGCGTTTCGCGGGTCCGACACCGCGCTGGTGATCATCGACATGCAGACCGACTTCTGCGGGATCGGCGGCTACGTCGACCGCATGGGCTACGACCTGTCGATGACCCGCGCGCCCATCGAGCCGATCGTCCGGCTGCTCGCCGCGGCCCGCGCGGTCGGCATGCACGTGATCCACACCCGCGAGGGCCACCGTCCGGACCTCGCCGACCTGCCCGCGAACAAGCGCTGGCGCTCGCGGCGCATCGGCGCCGGCATCGGCGACCCCGGGCCCTGCGGTCGCATCCTCGTGCGCGGCGAACCGGGCTGGGAGATCATCCCCGAGCTCGCGCCGATCGCCGGCGAGCCGATCGTCGACAAGCCCGGCAAGGGCTCGTTCTGCGCGACCGACCTCGAGCTGATGCTGCGCACCCGCGGCATCCGCAACCTGATCCTGACCGGCATCACCACCGACGTGTGCGTGCACACGACGATGCGCGAGGCGAACGACCGCGGCTTCGAGTGCCTGGTGCTCGCCGACTGCTGCGGCGCGACCGACCTCGGCAACCACGAGGCGGCGCTGAAGATGGTGACGATGCAGGGTGGCGTGTTCGGCGCGGTCGGCCGCTCGACGCAGGTGCTGGCGTCCCTGGGCCGGGCATGAGCGTCCACGGCGCTCCCTCGCTGCAGACGATCGGGCTGACCAAGCGCTTCGGCGACTTCGTGGCGCTCGACGCGGTCGACCTCGGGGTGCGGCCCGGCACGGTGCATGCGCTGCTGGGCGAGAACGGCGCCGGCAAGAGCACGCTGGTGAAGTGCCTGGTCGGCTACCACCGGCCCGACGCCGGCTCGATCCTCGTCGACGGCCGCGAGCGCGACGTCGGCTCGCCGCAGGCGGCGCGCGCGCTCGGCGTGGGCATGGTCTACCAGCACTTCACGCTGGTGCCCTCGATGACGGTCGCCGAGAACTTCGCGCTCGCGCGCGGCGGCCTGAAGGCGGTGGTCGACTGGCCTTCGACGATCGCCGCGATGCGCCGCTTCCTCGACACGACGCCGTTCACGCTGCCGCTGGAGGTGCCGGTCTCGGCGCTCGCGGCCGGCCAGAAGCAGAAGGCCGAGATCCTCAAGCAGCTCTACGCCGACAACCGGCTGCTGATCCTCGACGAGCCGACCTCGGTGCTCGCGCCCGATGAGGCCGACGAGGTGCTCGGAGCGATCCGCAGCATGGCGCACGCCGGGCGGCTGACCGTCGTGATGATCACGCACAAGTTCCGCGAGGTCGCCGCGTTCGCCGACGACGTGACCGTGCTGCGGCGCGGACGCCGGGTGGCCGGGGGTCACGTCGGCGAGTTCGACGCGGTACGGCTTGCCGACGCGATGATCGGCGCCGCGCGCCGCCGCGAGCTGCCGCCGCGCGACCCGGTGGACGCCGGCGTCGCGCCGGCGCTCGTCGTGGAGCGCCTGAGCGTGGCCGACGACACCGGGCGGCGCGTGGTCCGCGACGCGTCGCTCGCGGTGCGGCCCGGCGAGGTGCTCGGCATCGCCGGCGTGTCCGGCAACGGACAGCGCGAGCTGGTCGAGACGCTGCTCGGGCAGCGCGGACCCGCGTCCGGCGCGATCCGGATCGGCGGCGAGCGCTACCGGGGGCGTCGTGCGGAGATCGCGCGCCACCGGATCGGCAGCCTGCCCGAGGAGCCGCTGCGCAACGCCTGCGTCGCCGCGATGTCGGTCGCCGAGAACCTCGCGCTGCGCGAGTTCGACGCGCCGCCGCTCGCGCGGGGCGGCTGGCTGAGCCCGTCGCGGATGTCGGCCGCCGCGCTGCCGCGGATCGAGGCGTTCGGCGTCAAGACCCGCGGGCCCGATTCGCCGATCGGCACGCTGTCCGGCGGCAACGTGCAGCGCGCGGTGCTCGCGCGCGAGCTGTCGCGCGGCTGTCGCGTGCTCGTCGTGATGAACCCGGTCTTCGGCCTGGACTTCGCGGCCGTCGACGAGATCCACCGACGGCTGCTCGAGGCGCGCAACGGCGGCGCCGCGGTGCTGCTGGTGAGCGAGGACCTCGACGAGCTGATCGAGCTGTCGGACCGGGTGGTGGTGATGTCGGAGGGCGCGCTCGTCTACGAGACCGCGCGCGCCGCCAGGGACCGCGCCGAGATCGGGCGGCGGATGGGGGGCGCACATGATGCGCCGGACGCGCCGCGCCCGGTCGCCGAGGCGCTCGTGGAGGGCACCGCATGAGCGAGCTGTCGTCGTCGGTGCGCCGCGTCTCGGCGCAGCCGCGCCCGTTCGAGTTCGACGTCGCGCGGACCGCGCTGGTGATGATCGACATGCAGCGCGACTTCGTCGAGCCGGGCGGCTTCGGCGAGTCGCTCGGCAACGACGTGAGCCGGCTCGCGGCCGTCGTGCCGCCGGCGCTCGAGCTGCTCGGCTGGGCGCGCTCGCGCGGCCTGCTGGTCGTCCACACGCGCGAGGCGCATCGTGCGGACCTGTCCGACTGCCCCCCGGCCAAGCGGCTGCGCGGCGCGCCGTCGATGCGGATCGGTGACCCAGGTCCGATGGGCCGGATCCTGATCGACGGCGAGCCAGGCGCGGGCTTCGTCGACGGGCTCGAGCCGCTTGCCGGCGAGATCGAGATCGTCAAGCCCGGCAAGGGCGCGTTCTACAACACCACGCTGACCCACTCGCTGCTCTCGCGCCGCATCACGCACCTGATCTTCGGCGGCGTGACCACCGAGGTCTGCGTGCAGACGACGATGCGCGAGGCGAACGACCGCGGCTACGACGCGCTGCTGGTGGAGGACGCGACCGGCAGCTACTTCCCGGAGTTCAAGCAGGCGACGATCGAGATGATCCGCGCGCAGGGCGGCATCGTCGGCTGGACCGCGCGGCTCGACGAGGTGCTGAAGGCCTGAGGGCCCGGCCGCCGCGCGTCAGGACTGGAGCGCCGCGCCGCTCGCGAGCAGCGCGTCGATCGCCGCGTCGTCCAGCCCGTGCTCGCGCAGCACCTCGCGGGTGTGCTCGCCGAGCGAGGGCGCGTGCCGCGTCACCCCGGCCGGCGTTGCCGAGAACTTCACCGGCGGCCCCAGCGCGCGGGTCGCGCCCGCGACCGGGTGCTCGAGCTCGACGACCATGCCGCGCGCGATCGTCTGCGGGTGCGACAGCGCCTCGCCGATCGTGTGGACCGGACCCGCCGGCACGCCGGCGCGCTCGAACGCGGCGAGCCAGTCGGCGCGCCCGCGCGTCGACAGCACCGCGTCGAGCTCGGCGACCAGTGCCGGCAGGTTCGCCATCCGCGCCGAGTTGTCGACGAAGCGCGGATCGGCCTTCCAGTCGGGGCGGCCGACGACGTCGCAGACCCGTTCCCAGTTCGCCTGGTTCGCGCCGCCGATCACCAGCCAGCCGTCGGCGGCGCGGAACGCCTGGTAGGGCGCGGCGAGCACGTGGCCGGAGCCGAGCGGCTCGGGCGAGCGGCCGGTCGCGAACCACACCGACGCGTGCCAGCCGGTCTGGTGCAGCGCCGCCTCCATCAGCGAGGTGTCGACGCGCTGGCCCTCGCCGGTCTTCAGCCGGTGCACGTAGGCGGCGAGAATGCCAGTCGCGGCGAGCAGGCCTGCGTTCAGGTCCGCGACCGAGCTGCCGACCTTGACCGGCGGGCGCCCCGGCTCGCCGGTGATGCTCATCAGCCCGGCGAACGCCTGGGCGACCAGGTCGAAGCCGCCGCCGCCGCCCAGAGGCCCGGTCAGCCCGTAGCCGCTGAT
Source organism: Burkholderiales bacterium (assembly GCA_020248665.1). Lineage (GTDB taxonomy): Bacteria > Pseudomonadota > Gammaproteobacteria > Burkholderiales > Burkholderiaceae_E > UBA4615. The sequence continues at coordinate 65,324 of JADCHE010000032.1, forward strand.
CGCGCAGTAGATCAGCGACGGCTTCCTCGCGTGCAGCACGTCCCAGCCGAGGCCGAGCTTGTCCATCGTGCCCGGCCGGTAGTTCTCGACCAGCACGTCGGCCTCGTCGACCATCCGAAGCAGCGCGTCGCGGCCCGCGGGGTGCTTGAGGTCGAGCGCGACGCCGCGCTTGTTGCGGTTCATCACCAGGAAGGGCGCGGACACGCCGCCCACCCGCGGCTCGCGGTAGAGCCGCGCGTCGTCGCCGCCGGGGATCTTCTCGACCTTGACGACATCGGCGCCGAGGTCGGCGAGCAGCGCGCCGCAGGTCGGGCCGGCCATGATCTGCGCGCACTCGAGCACGCGTACGCCGGCGAGGGGCCCGGGCACGGTCAGCGCCCCTGGAAGAGCGGCTTCGTCTTTGCGAGGAACGCCGCGTAGCCGGTGCGGAAGTCCTCGGTGTCGAAGCAGTCGAAGCACTCGTCGAGCTCGACGTCCGTGAGGGGCCGCGGGTCGGCGAGGCGTCGCGCGAACTTCTTGTGCCAGCGCGCGACCAGCGGCGCGCCGTCGGCGATCCGCCGCACGGTCTCGTCGACTTCGGCGCCGACGCGATCGTCGGGCACGACCCGCGTGACCACCCCCTTGTCCTTCGCCTCGGCCGCGTCGAAGATCCGCCCCTCGAGCAGGATCTCGAGCGCGGCCGACTCGCCGACGAGCTTCACCAGCGGCGCCATCTCGGCGTAGGCCATCACCAGCCCGAGGCTCTTGATCGGCGCGCCGAAGCGGCTCGATTCGCCGCAGATGCGCAGGTCGGCGAGCGCCGCGATCTCCAGCCCTCCGCCGACGCAGATGCCGTGGATGCGCGCGACGACCGGGTGCCGGCACGCGGCGATCGCGTGCGCGGTGCGGTGCATGTCGCGTCCGTAGTCGATCGCCTGCGCCTTGGTCGCGCGCTGGGCCTGGAACTCCGAGATGTCGTTGCCCGGCGAGAACGCGCGCTCGCCGGCGCCGCGCACGACGACGCAGCGCACCGCGTCGTCGGCCGACAGCGCCTCGAACGCGTCGCCCAGCATCCGCCACATCGGCCGGGTCAGCGCGTTGAGCTTCGCCGGCCGGTTCAGCACCACGGTCGCGACGTCGCCGTCGCGCTCGACGAGCACCTCGGGCATCGCGACCTCAGTCCGCCCGGACGTTGAGTTCCTTGACCATCCGCGCGTACTTCGCGTTCTCGGCGCGGATGAACTCGGCGAAGGCCGCCGGCGTCTGCGGGCCGCCGAACTGCACGCCCTGCGGGTCGAGCTTCGAGCGGACCTCGGGGTCGGCCATCGCCCGCCTCACCGCGTCGTCGAGCTTCGCGACGATGTCGGCGGGCAGGCCCTTCGGACCCATCACCGAGTACCAGTTGGTGACGTCGAAGCCGCGGATACCCTTCTCCTCGAAGGTCGGCAGGTCGGCGAGCTGCGGCAGCCGCTTCGGCGTCGAGATCGCGAGCGCGCGCAGCTTGCCCTCGCGGATGTGCGGCAGCACCGGCGGCATGGTGTCGAAGTTGGCGTTGACCTGGCCGGCGAGCAGGTCGACGATCGCGGCGCCGCTGCCCTTGTAGGGCACGTGGTTCATCTGCGTGCCGCTCAGCTGGTTGAACAGTGCGCCGGCGAGGTGCTGCGTGCTGCCCACGCCCGAGGACGCGTAGGTCATCGTGCCGGGCCGGGCCTTCGCGAGCGCGATCAGCTCCTCGACGGACTTCGCCGGCACCGACGGGTGCACGACGAGGATGTTCGGCACGTAGCCGATGTAGGTGACCGGCGTGAAGTCGGCGATCGGGTCGAACGGCGCCTTCGCGAGCACGTGCGGCGCGATCGCGTTGCTGTTCGCATGGCCGGCGAGCAGCGTGTAGCCGTCGGGCGCCGCCTTCGCGACCGCATCGGCCGCGATCGTGCCGGCGGCCCCGGCGCGGTTCTCGACGACGACCTGCTGGCCGAGGATATCGGAGATCTTCGGCGCGAGCGCGCGCGCGACGATGTCGGTGCCGCCGCCGGGCGCGAAGCCGACCAGCAGCCGGATCGGCTTGTTGGGCCACGCCTGCGCGGAAACGGCGGCGGGCAGGGCGAGGCCGGCCGCGGCGAGCGCGGCGGCGAGCAGGGTGCGTCGGGGCGTCGTCATCGAGGGGTCTCCTGGGGCTGCGGGGCTCGTCGGCCACCGCGATCGTCGAACGCAACGGGGACGTCGCGCGCCGGCCCCGCGGCCGACGCGTGCGCGGGACAGGGGCTCAGGCCGCCTTCAGCGACGCGCGCGGCGGCGCGGCCTCGGCGAGGTAGTCGATCGCCGCCTGCACGCCGCCCTTGCGGTGCGGCACGCCGGCGGCCTGCAGGCCCATCTCGACGCCGCCGAGCGTGCCCAGCAGCGTCAGGTCGTTGAAGTCGCCGAGGTGGCCGATGCGGAACACGCGGCCGGCGAGCTTCGACAGGCCGGTGCCGAGCGACATGTTGAAGCGCTCGAGCACGATGCGGCGCAACGCGTCGGCGTCGTGCACGCCGCCCTTGCCGTCGGCCGGCATCATCACCGCGGTCAGCGCGGGGCTGTACTCGGCGGGGTTGCGGCACACGATCTCCAGGTCCCAGCCGCGAACCGCGCGGCGCGTCGCCTCGGCGTGCCGCTTGTGGCGGGCGAACACCGCGGGCATCCCCTCGGCGAGCAGGCGGTCGAACGCGACCGCTAGGCCGTAGAGCAGGTTGGTCGCCGGCGTGGTCGGCCAGAAGCCGTTCGCGTTGGCCGCGAGGATCTCGTCCCAGGCCCAGTAGGCACGCGGCAGCTTCGCGTGCCTCGAGGCCTCGATCGCCCTGGCCGACACCGCGTTGAACGACAGGCCGGGCGGCAGCATCAGGCCCTTCTGCGAGCCCGCGACGGTCACGTCGACGCCCCACTCGTCGGGCCGGAAGTCGACCGAGCCGAGCGAGGAGATGGTGTCGACCATCAGCAGCCCGGGGTGCTTCGCGACGTCGATCGCGCGGCGCACCGCGGCGATGTCGGAGGTGACCCCGGTCGAGGTCTCGTTGTGCACGACGCAGACCGCCTTGATGCGGTGCTGCGGGTCGGCGGCGAGCCGCTCGTGGATCCGCTCGGCGTCGACGCCGCTGCGCCAGTCGCCGGGGATGAACTCCGGCGCGAGGCCGAGCCGCTCGGCGAGCTTCCTCCAGAGCGACGCGAAGTGGCCGGTCTCGGCCATCAACACCGCGTCGCCGGGCGACAGCACGTTGACGAGCGCCGCTTCCCATGCGCCGGTACCCGAGCCCGGATAGACGATCACCGGCTGCTCGGTCTGGAACACCTTCTTCGCGTCGGCGAGCACCTTCAGGCCGAGCTTCTGGAACTCCGGGCCGCGGTGGTCGATCGTGGGGTGGTCGATCGCCCGCAGCACGTCGTCCGGCACGTTGGTCGGCCCGGGGATCTGCAGGAAGTGCCGGCCGGCCGGATGGGAGTTCAGTTCGAGCATGTCGCCTCCATTTTGCATACAATATGCGAAACCGTGGCGCGGTGCAAACCGTCAACGGCCGAGCCGCAGTGCGCCGGGAGGCGCCCGGTCTTCCAGGTGAACGATCGTATGCAATCCGAATCGGCAGTCGAAGCCGCCACGCGCCCGATGCTCGCCGCGGTCGACCGGCGCGTGCTTCACGAGGCCGTCGCCGAGCGGCTGCGCGAGCTGATCGTCGAGGGCGAGCTCGCGCCGGGGGCGCACCTGAACGAGCGCGTGCTGTGCGCGCAGCTCGCGGTCTCGCGCACGCCGCTGCGCGAGGCGTTCCGAACCCTCGCGGGCGAGGGCATCGTCGAGCTGCAGCCGAACCGCGGCGCGGTCGTCGCATCGATGCGCCGCGAGGACGTCGAGCACGCGTTCGAGCTGATGGCGACGCTCGAGGCGCTGGCCGGCGAACTGGCCGCGCGCCGCGCGACCGGCGCCGAGCGCGACGAGCTGCGCGCGCTGCACTTCGAGATGCTCGCCGCGCACGCGCGGCGCGACCTGCCCGCGTACTACCGCTCGAACAGCGCGATCCACCGCCGGCTGGTCGACTGCGCGCGCAACCCGGTGCTCGCCGACACCTACGCGCGGCTCAACGCGAGGCTGCAGGCGCTGCGCTTCCGCTCGAACCTGAACCGCGAGAAGTGGGACGCGGCGGTCGCCGAGCACGCCGCGATGATCGAGGCGCTCGACGCCGGCGACGGCGCGCGCCTGTCGGCGGTGATGCGCGGCCACCTCGACCACAAGCGCGCGACCGTGCTCGCGCAGCTCGACGGCACGCCGGATACCCCGGACACCCCCGTCACCTCCGAGGCCGGACGATGAACGCACCCGAGCGGATCGACGCCACGCGGCGCGTCTTCCTGGCGCCGCGGCTCGCGCGCAGCGACCTCGCGACGCGGCTGCGCCGCGAGATGCAGGGCAACGTGCTGTTCGACGCGGCCTCGCGCGGCCGCTATTCGACCGATGCGTCGGTCTATCAGGTCGAGCCGGTCGGCGTCGCGGTGCCGCGCACCGAGGCCGACCTCGCGATCGCGCTCGACGTCGCGCGCGACCTGAAGGTGCCGGTGCTGCCGCGCGGCGGCGGCACCTCGCAGTGCGGTCAGACGATCGGCGCCGCGCTGGTGATCGACCACTCGAAGTGGCTGCGCGAGGTGGTGTCGTTCGACGCCGCCACGGCGAAGGCCGACCCGACGCGGGCGACGGTCACCGTGCAGCCCGGCATCGCGCTCGATGCGCTGAACGCGTTCCTGAAGCCGCACGGGGTCTGGTTCCCGGTCGACGTGTCGACCTCGGCGCAGGCGACGATCGGCGGCATGGCTGGCAACAACAGCTGCGGCTCGCGCTCGATCGCCTACGGCAACATGGTCCACAACGTCGTCGGCATCGACGCGATCCTCGCCGACGGCACCCAGGGGTACTGGGGCACGTTCACCCGCGGCGACGGCTCGGGCGGGGACATGAGCCTGTCGAACCAGCGCATCCGCGACATCGTGAGCCGCCTGCACGCGATCGCCGACCGCGAGCGCGACGAGATCCGCCGCGTCTGGCCGACGGTGATGCGCCGCGTCGGCGGCTACAACCTCGACGTGTTCGAGCCGCGTTCCGAGCGCCCGTACACCGCCGACGGTTCGCTGAACCTCGCGCAGCTGCTGGTCGGCTCCGAGGGTACGCTCGCGTGGTCGCAGCGGCTCACGCTCAAGCTCTCGCCGCTGCCCGGCGCGAAGGTGCTCGGCGTGGTGTCGTTCCCGACCTTCCAGCGCTCGATGGAGTGCGCGCGTCACATCGTGACGCTCGGGCCGGTCGCGGTGGAGCTGGTCGACCGCATGATGATCGAGCTGTCGCGGATGAACCCGGCGTTCCGCCCGACGATCGACTCGGCGCTGGTCGGCGAGCCGCAGGCGGTGCTGCTGGTCGAGTTCGCCGGCGAGACCCGCGACGTCCAGCTCGCGAAGCTCGCGCGGCTGCACGAGCTGATGGCCGACCTCGGGCTCCCCGGCAGCGTCGTCGACCTGGCCGACGACGCGCGGCAGAAGGCGCTCTGGGAGGTCCGCAAGGCGGGCCTCAACATCATGATGTCGATGAAGGGCGACGGGAAGCCCGTCTCCTTCATCGAGGACTGCGCGGTGCCCCTCGAGCACCTCGCCGACTACACCGCGCGGCTCACCGAGGTGTTCGCGCGGCACGGCACGCAGGGCACCTGGTACGCGCACGCCTCGGTCGGCACGCTGCACGTGCGGCCGATCCTCGACCTGCGCGAGCACGGCGGCGGCGCCGCGAAGATGCGCGTGATCGCCGAGGAGGCGGCGACGCTGGTGCGGCAGTACGGCGGGGCGTTCTCCGGCGAGCACGGCGACGGGCTGGTGCGCAGCGAGTGGGTCGCCTGGCAGTTCGGGCCACGGCTGGTGCGCGCGTTCGAGGAGGTCAAGGGGCTCTTCGACCCCGAGGACCGGATGAACCCAGGCAAGATCGTCCGGCCGACCCGGATGGACGACGCGAGCCTGTTCCGCTTCGCGCCGGGCTACGCGATCCGATCGCTCGAGACCGCGCTCGACTGGTCGGACTGGAACCGGCACAACGACCCGTCCGAAGCGGGCGCGGCGCGCGAGGGCTGGGTCCGCGAGGGCAACGGCGTCGCGGTCTCGCCTGCGGGCACCGGTGGCGACCCGGCGGGCGGATTCGGCAAGGCCCTCGAGATGTGCAACAACAACGGGCACTGCCGCAAGTTCGACGCCGGCACGATGTGCCCGTCGTACCGCACGACCCGCGACGAGCAGCACGTCACCCGCGGCCGCGCCAACACGCTGCGCCTCGCGATGACCGGCCAGCTCGGCCCCGACGGGCTCGCCGCGCCCGAGGTCCGCGACGCGATGGACCTGTGCGTGCAGTGCAAGGGCTGCCGGCGCGAGTGTCCGACCGGCGTCGACATGGCGCGGATGAAGACGGAGTTCCTGCACCACTGGCAGCGCAAGCACGGCCTGTCGGCGAAGCAGCGGCTGGTCGCCTTCCTGCCGCGCTGGGCGCCGGCGGCTGCGCGCCTCGCACCGCTGTCGAACCTGCGCGACGCGGTGCCGGGACTCGCGGCGCTGTCCGAGCGGCTGGTCGGGCTGAGCGCGAAGCGCACGCTGCCGCGCTTCAGGCGCGACGGCTTCCTGCGCACGCTCCGGCGCGGCGCCACGGGCTCGAGCGCGCCGACGGATGCGGCCGCACGCGAGGTCGTGCTCTGGGTCGACACCTTCGACGAGCACTTCGAGCCGGACAACGCGCGCGCGGCGCTGCGCGTGCTGCGAGCGGCCGGCTACCGGGTCCACGTGGCGGGGGCGGGCGGCTCGGGCATCGCCGAGGGCGAGCGTGCGCTGTGCTGCGGCCGCACCTTCCTGTCGGCGGGGCTCGTCGACGAGGCCCGCGCCGAGGCGCTGCGCACGCTGCGCGCGTTGCTGCCGTTCGCCGAGCGCGGCGTCGCGGTCGTGGGCCTCGAGCCCTCGTGCCTGCTGACGCTGCGCGACGAGTTCCTCGCGCTCAAGCTCGACGACGCGCTCGGGCGGCCCGGCGCCGCGCGAACGCTCGCGTCCCGGGCGATGCTGTTCGAGGAGTTCCTCGCGGCCGAGCAGTCCGCCGGCCACCTGAAGCTCGCGCTGAAACCGCTGCCCCAGACGAGCGCCCGGGTGCACGGCCACTGCCACCAGAAGGCGTTCGACGCGTTCGCGCCGACGCTCGCGGCGCTGCGGCTGATCCCGGGGCTGAAGGTCGAGCCGATCGAGTCGAGCTGCTGCGGGATGGCGGGCGCGTTCGGCTACGACGCCGCGCACCACGAGGTTTCGATGCGGATGGCCGAGGCCGCGCTGCTGCCGGCGGTGCGCGAGGCCGGCCCCGACGTGCTGATCGTCGCCGACGGCACCAGTTGCCGTCACCAGATCGCGGACGGCGCGGGCCGGGAGGCGGTGCACGTCGCGCGCGTGCTCGAGCGGGCGCTCGCCTGACGGCGGATCGCGCGGGTCAGGCCGCGCGGCTCGGGACGATCCGGGGTGCGCGCTCCAACGCTCCTTGCAGCGTGACCTGGCGGAATGGCTTCGCGACGAAGTCGTCCATGCCCGCGGCCAGGCAGGCCTCGCGGTCGCGATCGAACGCGTTCGCGGTCAGCGCGACGATCCAGGGCTGCGCGAGCGCGTCGCCGGCCGCGCGGATCCTTCGCGTCGCCTCCAGCCCATCGACGCCGGGCATCTGCATGTCCATCAGCACGACGTCGTAGGCCGCGACGCGCAGCGCATCGATCGCCTCGGCGCCGTCACGGGCGAGCGTCGCCTCGATGCCAAGCTTCGACAGCGTCGCGAGCGCGAGCGCCTGGTTGACCGGGTTGTCTTCGGCGAGCAGCACGCGCAGCGTGGACAGCGGGGGCGCCTCCGGCGTATCCGGCGCGTCGACGCCGGTGGCCTGCGCGACCTGCGCGACGTGCAAGGCGCCCTCGACGCCCGACGCGGGCTCCGAGGCCGCTGCATCCAGCCGCATGTCGAAGCCGAAGCGGCTGCCTTCGCCCGGGGTGCTGTCGACGGTGATCGTGCCGTCCATCAGCGTCACCAGCCGCGATGAGATCGCGAGGCCGAGGCCCGAGCCGCCGTAACGGCGCGACATGCTCGAGTCGACCTGCGTGAACGCCTCGAAGAGCCGCTCGCGCTGCGCGTCGTTCATGCCGATACCGGTATCGGTCACCGCGCCGTGCAGCCGCCAGCGGCCGTCGTCGAGCCGGTCGCAGTGCACCTCGAGCCGTGCCTCGCCGCGCTCGGTGAACTTGATCGCGTTCGACAGCAGGTTCAGCCACACCTGCTGCAGCCGTGTCGGATCGCCGAGCAGCCGCTCGGGCAGCGGGCCCGCCCGCAGCAGCATCGCGAGGCCCTTGTGGTCGGCCTGCGGCCGCAGCATCGCCAGCACGTCGTGCGCGAGCCGCAGCGGCGAGAACGGCCGGCGCTCGAGCTCGAGGCGGCCAGCCTCGATCCGCGAGAAGTCGAGCACGTCGTTGATGATCGCGAGCAGCGTGTCGGCCGACTGCAGCAGCGTGTCGACGTAGCCGCGCTGCTCGCCATCGAGCCGTGTGCCGCGCAGCAGCTCCATCATCCCCACCACGCCGTTCAGCGGCGTGCGGATCTCGTGGCTCATCGTCGCGAGGAACTCGCTCTTGGCGCGGGTGCCGGCCTCGGCGCGCTCGAGCGCTGCGCGCAGCGCGAGCGTGCGCTCGTCGACCAGCGCCTCCAGTCGCCCGGCGAGCGCCTGCAGCGAGCGGTTCGCCTCGTAGAGCTCGCGGGCCTTGTGCTCGAGCAGCCCCTCGGCCGCCTTGCGCGCGTCGCGTTCGCGCGCGGCCCTGCGCTCGAGCCGCGCGAGGTGCGCCTCGGGCGACGGCGGCGTGTGGCCCGCGGGACGGTTCGGCTCGCTCACTGCATGCGCGTCAGGTGGAAGCGGATGCCGCCGTCGGCGTCCGGCCGCGAGGCGCGCACGAGGCGGGCACGCTCGCCGAAATGCTCGAGGCAGCCTTCGATCAGGCCGTGCGCGAGGTCCTCGAAGTGCCGGCTCGAACGGTAGACGAGGGTCATCGCATCGCCCTGCCGGGTGACGTCGAAGCGCGGCAGCAGCGCGTCGGGATACAGCTTCAGCACCTCGGCGTGGATCACGTCCTCGATCCGCTCGAGGAAGTCGAACGCGTTCGAGATGCCCCCGAAGAACGTCGGGTGGCTGACCGCGAACCGGCCGAACAGGTGGTGCCCGAACGCGCGGATCAGGTCGGGCACGGCGATGCCGGTGCGCTCGGACAGCCCGTCGACGAGGGCCACCATCTCCTCGTGGCCGTAGGTGCCGACCGCCGTGTAGCGGCCGCCCGAGGCGAGCGGGGTCGAGTCGACCAGGTCGTCGACCAGGTCGGGCGACCACCGTGCCTCGACCATCTCCAGGAATTCCGTGAAGACCATGCCCTTCATCGTTCGCTCCGGCGGGTTCGTGACGAGGTCCGCCTCCCCCGCAAGGGTAGCCGTGGCGGCCCGATCCGCCGAGGCGACGCGGCGTCGCGCGGCGCCCGTCCGTCGGTTGGAGAGCGGTCGCCCGCCGGGCGCGGCGGCGGGCCCGACCGGCGGCGGGCGCGTGCACGCGGACGGTGCGTGCCGCGACACCAGTCCGACACGGTCCGACGGCCCGATGCAACAGCGTCCGAGGCGACGGCGGGCGCGTCCGCGGCCGGGCGGTCCGGGCGCCCGAGGACCGCGCCGTCCCGGGGCACTTGGCCCGGTCCCCGCGTCGACCCTGCGGCCCACCGACCGCGAGGGATCGCGGGTACGGCCTGCGTCATAATCCGTCGCCTCCGAGAGACCGACACACGAGGCACCGCGCGATGGCCCAGCCGCTGAATCCCGACCTTCGCCGAGCCGCGCTCGAATACCACGAGCAGGGTCGGCCCGGGAAGATCTCGGTCGTGCCGACCAAGAGCCTGGTCAACCAGCGCGACCTCGCGCTCGCGTACTCGCCCGGGGTCGCGGCGGCCTGCGAGATGATCGTCGAGGACCCGGCCGCCGCGTTCCGCTACACCGCGCGCGGCAACCTGGTCGCGGTCATCACCAACGGCACCGCGGTGCTCGGCCTCGGCGCGATCGGTCCGCTCGCCGCCAAGCCGGTGATGGAAGGCAAGGGCGTGCTGTTCAAGAAGTTCGCCGGCATCGACGTCTTCGACATCGAGATCGCCGAGAACGACCCGGACCGGCTCGTCGAGATCATCGCGGCGCTCGAGCCGACCTTCGGCGGCATCAACCTCGAGGACATCAAGGCGCCGGAGTGCTTCCACGTCGAGCGCCGGTTGCGCGAGCGGATGCGGATCCCGGTCTTCCACGACGACCAGCACGGCACCGCCGTCGTTGTCGGCGCGGCGATCCTGAACGGCCTGGAGGTCGTCGGCAAGAAGGTCGCCGACTGCAGGCTGGTGGTGAGCGGCGCGGGTGCGGCGGCGCTCGCCTGCCTCGACCTGCTGCTCGACCTCGGGTTCCGCCGCGACCAGATCTGGGTCACCGACATCGAGGGCGTGGTCTACGAGGGCCGCACCGTGCTGATGGACGAGGAGAAGGCCCGCTTCGCGCAGAAGACCGACGCGCGCACGCTCGACGAGGTGATCGGTGGCGCCGACGTGTTCCTCGGCCTGTCGGCCGGCGGCGTGCTCGGGCCCGAGATGGTCGCGAAGATGGCGCCGAGGCCGCTGATCCTCGCGCTCGCGAACCCCACGCCCGAGATCCTGCCCGAGAGGGTCCGCGAGGTCCGCGACGATGCGATCATCGCCACCGGCCGCAGCGACTACCCGAACCAGGTCAACAACGTCCTGGTGTTCCCGTTCCTGTTCCGCGGCGCGCTCGACGTAGGCGCGACGACGATCAACCGCGAGATGGAGATCGCCGCGGTCCGCGCGGTCGCCGAGCTCGCGCGTGCCGAGCAGTCCGACGTCGTCACCGCCGCCTACGGCTCGGTCGGCTCTTCGTTCGGCCCGGACTACCTGATCCCGCGTCCGTTCGACCCACGCCTGATCGTGAAGATCGCGCCCGCGGTGGCGAAGGCCGCGACGGACTCGGGCGTCGCCACCCGCCCGATCGCCGACTTCGACGCCTACCGCGCCCAGCTCGAGCAGTTCGTCTACCACTCGGGCAACTTCATGAAGCCGATCTTCTCCGTGGCCAAGCGCGGGGAGACGCGGCGCATCGTCTACGCCGAGGGCGAGGACGAGCGGGTATTGCGCGCGGTGCAGGGCGTCGTCGACGAGCGGCTCGCCAAGCCGGCGCTGGTCGGCCGGCCGGCCGTCATCGAGCGCCGCATCGAGCGCTTCGGGCTGCGGATCCGTCCGGGTCGCGACTTCGATGTCGTCAACCCCGAGTGGGACGAGCGCTTCCGCGACTACTGGCAGACCTACCACGCGCTGGTCGACCGCAAGGGCGTCACGCCGCAGTACGCGCAGATCGAGGTCCGCCGCCGCAACACGCTGATCGGCGCGCTGATGGTCCGGCGCGGCGAGGCCGACGGCATGCTGTGCGGTTCGTTCGGCCCGTACTCGCAGCACCTGCAGTACATCGACGAGGTCATCGGCCGCAAGCCGGGCGCAAGCGTCTACGCCGCGATGAACACGCTGATGCTGCCGGGACGGCAGGTGACGCTGGTCGATACGCACGTCAACGCCGACCCGAGCGCGCCCGAGCTCGTCGAGATCACGCTGATGGCGGCCGATGAGCTGCGGCGCTTCGGCATCAAGCCGTCGGTCGCGCTGCTGTCGCACTCGAATTTCGGCTCGTCGAACCGGCCCTCGGCCGTGAAGATGCGCGAGGCGCTCGCGATGCTGCGCGAACGCGCGCCGGAGCTGGAGATCGACGGCGAGATGCACGGCGACGCGGCGCTGGACCCGGACTACCGTCGCGTGCTGATGCCGCGCACGACGCTGTCCGGCGAGGCCAACCTGCTGGTGCTGCCGAACATCGACGCGGCGAACATCGCCTACAACCTGCTGAAGACCGCGGCCGGCAACAACATCGCGATCGGGCCGGTGCTGCTCGGCGCCGCGAAGCCGGTGCACGTGCTGACCGCGTCGTCGACGGTGCGCCGCCTGGTCAACATGACCGCCTGGACGATCGTCGACATCAACGCGTCGCGCTGAACGAGCGACGGGACGGACAGGCGCCCCGGCAGGTCGACGATCCGCCGGGAACCTGGGTGGCAGGGCCTGGCCGATCAGCGGCGCGTGCGGAGCCGGCGAAGCCGTGCCGTTCGTCGGCCGCCGACGCGCGTCGGGCCCTCGCCGCCTGCAGGGCCGCCCGGCGTTGGCTACTCTCGCCCCGGCGGGCGGCGAGCGTCCGTGAACGGCCGCGGCACGCGGCCCCGAGGCCCATGTTGACCACCGAACAGACGAAGGACACAACGGGCGTGCAGCGCTCCTCCGGGAGCGGCATGCCGTCGCGCTCGCGAAAGCGCTTCGAGCTGCTGGAGGAGTGCCGAGAGGTGATACTGCAGCGGCTCACCGACGTGATCGCGCAGGCGCTCAACCCGATGAGCGACGAGCTCACCGCCGGGGCGCTGCGCTCGATCCGATCGGAGCAGCAGCAGGCGCTCCTCGACGCGGTGATGCTGGTGCGCGAGCAACGCATGGAGATCGAGGGGCGGTTTCGCCGCAGCTTCGCCGACATCTTCGAGCGCCGCCTGTTCGCGACGAATGCGGCGGCGAGCACCGACGGCGGCCCGTCGCCGACCGAGCTGACGCTGGTGTCCGACGACGCGATCAGCGACAAGCTCAACGTCGATCGGCTGATCGGCAAGGCGCGCAGCAGGCTCGACCCGGACGAGGTGCTCGGCATCCGCGCGCGGCTTGGCGCGCTGCTCGAGCGCGAGTGGTTCGAGGAGACCCAGCATCCGGTCTCGCCGGAGGCGATCTTCGAGGCACTGCGCTCGGCCCTCGCCGAGCTCTCGCCGCGGCCCGAGGTCAAGGTCGCGCTGCTCGACGCGATCGAGCCGCACGTCTCGCAGAACCTGAACGGCATCTACGCGTCGGTCAACGAGCGGCTGCGTGCCCACCACGTGCTGCCGCGGATCAAGCCGCAGGTGCAGGCGATCGGTGGCGGCTCGCGCAGAGGGGGCGAGGCCCCCGGCGCGGCGGCTCCGGCCGGTGCGTCCCCCGCGGGCGCGACGGCGGCCGAGGAGCCGTGGGTCGCTGGCTCGTTCGGCGTCGTGCAGCCCGGCGGCGCGGCCGCCGAGTGGGTCGACGGCGCCGCCGCGGCGGCCGCGGTCGATGGCTACTCGGCGATCGAAGATCCACTCGTCGCGCTCCAGCAGGCGATGGCCGACGCGTCCGAGGGCCGACCCGCGGGCCGGATGCACGTGGCGCGGATGCTGCGCAACCCGGCGATGTTCGGCGTTGCCGACATCCCGGTCTCGCCGGTGCAGCCGCCGCTGGTCGCGTCGCTGACAGCGCTGCAGCGCGACGCCGGCCCGATCGACGCGGCGGCCATGCTGCCCGCGGTCGTCGAGCAGGTGCGCGAGCAGGGCTCGCCGCTCGACCAGATCACCGTCGAGATCGTCTCGATGGTGTTCGACTACATCTACGCCGACCGGCGCCTGCCCGACGCGATCAAGCAGCAGCTGTTGCGGCTGCAGGTCGTCGCGGTCAAGACGGCGCTGCTCGACCGCAGCTTCTTCGCGCGGCGCCAGCATCCGATGCGCCGGCTGATCGACCGGATCTCCGACGTCGGCGCCGATCCCGACGCGGACCTCGCGCCGGGCGCGCCGCTGATCGAGGGCCTCACCGGCGTCGTCGACCGGATCCTCGAGGAGTTCGACGCGGATCTGTCGCTGTTCGACGAGGCGCTCGATGCGATCGAGCGCTTCGCGCGAGAGGAGGGCGAGCGTCGCGCCGCGCGCCTCGACGCGGTCGCGCAGGAGGCCACGGCCCGCGAGGCCTTCGCGATCGCCCAGGAGTCGGCGCGCGCCGAGCTCGGCCGCCGGCTCGACAAGGACTCGCAGCCCTTCGTGCGCGAGTTCCTGAACCGGTGGTGGACGCAGGTGCTCGCCCGTCTGCGGACCTCGCGCGACGGCGAGGCCGCCGAGCAGGCCTGGAAGACCGGGCTGCGCACTGCGGAGTACCTGATCTGGAGCGTCGCGCCCAAGCAGACCGAGGAGATCTCGCGGCTCGCGACGGTACTGCCCGGCCTGATCCGCGGGCTGCGCCAGGGACTCGAGCTCGTCGAGATCGAGGCCGGCGAGCACGCGGCGTTCTTCGACGAGCTGCTGCGCGCGCACACGCGCGAGATCGCCGCCGCGAAGAAGCGCGCGGCGTCGAGCGCACCGCCGACCATACCGGCCGCGCCGCCGGTCGCGGTCGCGATGCAGCCGGACGGCACCGTTCGCTTCGTGCCGAAACCCGATGCCGCCGAGGCGTCGCCCGCGCCGACCGCGAGCGACGAGCTGCTGTCGTCGCTGCGGCGCGGCCAGCGCGTCGAGATGCTCGGCGACGAAGGCCCGAGGGTGTTCAAGCTCGCGTGGATCAGTCCCGCGCGCAAGCTGTTCATCCTGACGCGCTACCCCGACGAGAGCCTGACGATGCAGGGGTCGGAGCTCGCGTTCCTGTTCCAGCGCCAGCAGGCGCGCGTGGCGCCCGAAGACTCGACGCTCGACCGCGCGATCGGCTCGGTGACCGGCGACGCGGCCGTGTCCGCCGCCGGTGAGCCGACGATCACGATGACGCTGCAGGAGCGGGCCGAGGCCGCTACCTGACGTCCCCGCCCGCGACGCGGCCTCGCGCGGGCCGCGCGCCCGATGGCTTAGCATCCCGCCCATGTCGCTGCGCCGCGGGTGGATCTGGATCGTGCTGGGCCTCGGGCTGCTGGCCGCCTGGGCGGTCGGTGCGCGCGACGACCGGGTGCCCGCCGCCACCGAGGTCGAGCTGCGGCAGCTGCCGCGAGAAGCCCGCGAGACGCTCGCACTGATCCGCGCCGGCGGACCGTTTCCGTACGACAAGGACGGCACGGTGTTCGGCAACCGCGAGCGCCTGCTGCCCCGCCAGCTGCGCGGCTACTACACCGAGTACACCGTGAAGACGCCCGGCTCGCGCGACCGCGGCGCACGGCGCATCGTCGCCGGCGGCGATCCACGGACCTCGGGTGAGTATTGGTACACCGACGACCACTATCGGTCGTTCAGGCGCATCCGGGAGTGACGCGATGACCGCCCTCGACAGGCTCCCGGCGCAGGCGGTGCTGCCGCTCGGCGCGCGCAGCCCCGACGCACTGCGCCGGCAGGCCGCGCGCGCCGGCCACCGCTTCCTGCACGCCGACTGTTCGGCCGCACACGACAAGGCGGGCGTGATGGCGGCGCTCGCACGGGGCTTCGCGTTGCCGGCGCACTTCGGTGCGAACCTCGACGCGCTCTACGACTGCGTGACCGACCTCGAGCCGGGGCAGGGCGCCGCCGGCCCGGGCCTCGTGCTGCTCGTCGAGGGGCTGCCCGACGGGTCCGGGTTCGACGTCGAGCAGCGCGAGGCGCTGCTCGACGTGCTGCGCGACGCGGCCGACCGGTTCGCGGAACGCGGTATCGCGTTCCGCGCGTTCCACTCGGTCAGCCACGGCGCCCGGTGAGCGCCTCGAGGATCGAGCCGAGGTCGCCGAGGCCACCGGCCTGCGGCAGCTGACCCTCGGGGGTCAGGCGGTCGATCAGCTGGGGGAGCAACTCGGCGAGGCCCGAGCCCGCCTCGGCCGGCGACACGCCGGCCTGACGCGCGAGCCCGTCGAGCACGTCGCCGCCGAGCGCCTGCTGCAGCTGCTCGGGCGCGAGCGGCAGGTTCGACCCGGTGCCGATCCAAGATTGCACCTGCTCGCCCATGCCGTTGCGCTCGAACGCGGCGAGCAGGTCACCGAGTCCGCCGAGGCCCTGCGGGCCCGCGCCGCTGCCACCGCCAAGGCTCGCCGCGAGGCCGCCGAGGCCGCCCAGCGAGCCGAGCGAGCCGAGCGAGCCGAGCGAGCCGAGACCGCCGCCGCCCCCGCCGCCGCCGCCGCCCCCGCCCCCGCCCCCGCCCGCCAGCAGCTGCAATGCGACCTGCAGCAGGGGATTCATGGCCGGCTGCTGTGCGCCGGCACCGCCGGCCGCGCCGCCGAGCGCGCCGAGAAGGCTGTCCATCAGGCTCATCGAAAGATTCTCCAGGTGACGCACCGCGGCGGACCGCCCCGGCCCCGGGCAGCTTAACGCGGTGCCACTGCGGGAACGTGAACGACCGTCAGCCGAGGTCGCCGAAGCGGGCCTGCAGCGCCGCGAGGGCGGCGAGCCCGGCCGTCTCGGTGCGCAGCACCCGCGGGCCGAGTCGCAGCGGGCGCCATCCGGCCGCCCTCGCGCGGGCGTCCTCGGCATCGTCGAGTCCGCCCTCGGGGCCGACCAGCAGCCATGCGGCCGCGGGCACCGGGCCGAGCGCGCCGATCGCCGCGCCGTCGTGCGGCGACAGCAGCCAGCGGGA
Source organism: Burkholderiales bacterium (assembly GCA_020248665.1). Lineage (GTDB taxonomy): Bacteria > Pseudomonadota > Gammaproteobacteria > Burkholderiales > Burkholderiaceae_E > UBA4615. The sequence goes on from JADCHE010000032.1 coordinate 81,808, forward strand.
CGCGGCGGGCACCGGGCGCGCGGCAGCGGCCGGAGCGCCCGGGTCGCCGGGCTCGACGACCCACCGGTCGAGCGGAACCGGCTCCAGCACCGCGGGCACCCTGTCGCGGCCGCACTGCATGCACGCGGCGACCGCGATGCGACGCCAGTGCGCGAGCCGCTTCGCCGCGCGTGCGCCGTCGAGCCTCAGCAGCGAGCGTCGCGAGAACAGCGGCTGGATCGCGGTGGCGCCGAGCTCGGCCGCCTTCTCGACCACCCAGTCCATCCGATCGCCGGCGGGCAGCGCTTGCGCGAGGCCGAGCGCGATCGGGCTCTCGGTGCCGGCGTGCACCGGCGCTCCGAGCGCGACCGATGCGCCGCGCGGATCCTCGTCGAGCAGCCGGCCTGGCCAGCGCGGCCCCGAGCCGTCGAACAGCTCCACCGGGTCGCCGGCCCGCAGGCGCAGCACCCGCAGAGCGTGGTGGCTGGCGTCGGCGTCGAGGCGGACCGTACCGCCGTCCGGCAGCGGCCCGGTCTGGAACAGTCGGTTCGGCGAGGGCGCGGGCATGGCGGCGCAGTGTAGCGCTCGACCGGCGCACCACGGCGCTTTGATAAAATCGCGGTCTTCCCAGACCGGCCGCGCGATCCGCGGGGTATCCCCCATGCAGACATCCTCCCCCGCCGTGGCCGACGCGGCCCCCGAGACCGGCGCAGAGCGAGCGCGCAGCGAGCCGGCGCGCATGGCCGCCGCGATCCGCGCACTCGCGATGGACGCCGTCGAGCAGGCCGCCTCCGGCCACCCCGGCATGCCGATGGGCATGGCCGACATCGCGGTCGCGCTGTGGGCCCGGCACCTGAAGCACAACCCCGCGCGCCCCACCTGGTTCGACCGCGACCGGTTCGTGCTGTCGAACGGGCACGGCTCGATGCTGCTTTACGCGTTGCTGCACCTGACCGGCTACGACCTGCCCATCGACGAGCTGCGCAACTTCCGGAAGCTGCACTCGAAGACGCCTGGCCACCCCGAGGTCGGCGTCACGCCGGGGGTCGAGACGACCACCGGCCCGCTCGGCCAGGGCCTCGCCAACGCGGTCGGCATGGCGCTCTCGGAGCGCATGCTCGCGACCGAGTTCAACCGCGACGGCTTCCCGGTCGTCGACCACTTCACCTGGGCGTTCGCGGGCGACGGCTGCCTGATGGAGGGCATCTCGCACGAGGCGTGCTCGCTCGCCGGCACCTGGGGCCTGTCGAAGCTCGTCGTGCTCTACGACGACAACGGCATCTCGATCGACGGCGACGTCGTCCACTGGTTCCGCGACGACACCGTGCGCCGCTTCGAGGCCTACGGCTGGAACGTGATCGCCGACGTCGACGGCCACGACGTCGACGCGGTCGATTCGGCGATCGTGCTCGCGAAGGAGTGGGGCGCGAACGGCCGCGAGACGCCGCTCGGGCGCCGCTTCGCGCCGACGCTGATCCAGTGCCGCACGGTGATCGGCCACGGTGCGCCGACCCGCGCCGGCAAGGCGAAGTCGCACGGCGAGCCGCTCGGCGTCGAGGAGATCGCCGGCGTGCGGCGTGCGCTCGGCTGGAGCCACGGTCCGTTCGAGATTCCGGCCGACGTCTACGCCGCCTGGGACGCCACCGGCGCCGGCGCGCAGCGCCAGGCCGCCTGGGACGACCTGTTCGCCGCGTACGCCGAGCGCTACCCGAGGGAGGCCGGCGAGCTCGAGCGCCGGATGCGGGGCGTGCTGCCGGCGACCTGGGATTTCACCGCGCAGCGCGCCGTCGACGACGCAGCTGCGAAGGCCGAGACGATCGCCACGCGCAAGGCCTCGCAGAACGCGCTCAACCACTTCGGCCCGGCGCTGCCCGAGCTGCTCGGAGGCTCGGCCGACCTGACCGGCTCGAACCTGACCGAGTGGAAGGGCGCGGGCGCGATGCGGATGCACGGCGGCCCCGACGGGCCGACCTACATGCCCGGCCGCCACATCAACTATGGCGTGCGCGAGTTCGGCATGGCCGCGGTGATGAACGGCATCGCGCTGCACGGCGGCTACCTGCCCTTCGGCGGCACGTTCCTCACCTTCAGCGACTACTCGCGCAACGCGATCAGGATGGCCGCGCTGATGCGCCAGCGCGTGATCCACGTGTTCACGCACGACTCGATCGGCCTCGGCGAGGACGGCCCGACCCACCAGTCGGTCGAGCACGTCTCGAGCCTGCGGCTGATGCCCGGTCTCGACGTCTGGCGTCCGGCCGACCCGGTCGAGACCACCGTCGCCTGGCAGCTCGCGCTCGAGCGCGACGACGGCCCGAGCGCGCTGTTGCTGTCGCGTCAGGCGGTGCCCTTCGTCAGCCGCTCCGACTCGCAGGTCGAGGCGATCCGCCACGGCGGCTACGTGGTGCGCGATGGCGCGAACCCGCGCTGCGCGATCATCGCCACCGGCTCGGAGCTCGGCCTCGCACTCGCCGCGCGCGACCTCCTCGCGGCCGACGGCATCGAGGTCCGGGTGGTGTCGATGCCCTCCACCTCGGTCTTCGATCGGCAGGACGTCACATACAAGTCGCGCGTCCTGCCCGACACTCTTGCGCGCATCGCGGTCGAGGCGGGCGTCACCGACTACTGGTGGAAGTACCGTTGCGACGCCGTCGTCGGCATTGACCGCTACGGCGAGTCGGCCCCGGCCGGCACGCTGTTCGAGTTCTTCGGATTCACCGCCGAGAACGTCGCGGACACCGTCCGCGCCGTGCTCGCCGAGCATTCAACCTGAAGGGAGCTGCCTCCATGACCCTGCGTGTCGGCATCAACGGCTACGGCCGGATCGGCCGGAACATCCTGCGCGCCCACTACGAGGGTGGCAAGACGCACGACCTGCAGATCGTCGCGATCAACGACCTCGGCGATCCGAAGACGAACGCACACCTGACCCAGTACGACACGACCCACGGCCGGTTCTCCGGCACGGTGTCGGTCGACGGCGACTCGATGGTCGTCAACGGCGATCGCATCAAGGTGTTCGCGCAGCGCGACCCGGCGCAGATCCCGTGGGGCGCCGAGAAGGTCGACGTGGTGCTCGAGTGCACCGGCTTCTTCACCACCAAGGAGGCCGCCTCGGCCCACCTGAAGGGCGGCGCGAAGAAGGTCGTGATCTCGCAGCCGGGCGGCAAGGACGTCGACGCGACGATCGTCTACGGCGTCAACCAGGGCGTGCTGCAGGCCTCGCACGCCGTGATCTCGAACGCCTCGTGCACGACCAATTGCCTCGCGCCGATGGTCAAGCCGCTGCACGATAAGATCGGCCTGGTCACCGGCCTGATGACGACGGTGCACGCGTTCACCAACGACCAGCGCCTGTCGGACGTCTATCACGAGGACCTGCGCCGCGCCCGCGCGGCCGCGCACAACATGATCCCGACCAAGACCGGCGCGGCCGCCGCCGTCGGCCTGGTGCTGCCCGAGCTCGCCGGCAAGCTCGACGGCTACGCGATCCGAGTCCCGACGATCAACGTGTCGATCGTCGACCTGTCGTTCATCGCCGCGCGCGACACGACCGCCGACGAGGTCAACGCGATCATGAAGGCCGCCTCCGAAGGCGAGCTGAAGGGCATCCTCGGCTACAACACCGCGCCGCTGGTCTCGAGCGACTTCAACCACGACCCGCGCTCGTCGATCTTCGACGCGACGCTGACCAAGGTCTCCGGCCGACTGGTCAAGGTCTCGAGCTGGTACGACAACGAGTGGGGCTTCAGCAACCGGATGCTGGACACCACCGTCGCGCTGATGTCGGCGAAGTGAGGCCGCGACGCCCTCCGGGGCGTCGGTGTGCACGACGACGAAGGCCCGCTCTCGCGGGCCTTCCTCTTTCGGGCGACGGCGCGCGCGCCGCGCGGTCAGCCGCGGTTCGCGGGTGTCAGGTGCGCGACGACGATCGCCGCCTCGGCGACCAGTTGCTCGACCCGGGCGTACAGCCCGTCGAGGCGCCGCTCGCGTGCGGCGCGTTCGATCTCCTCCGCGCGCTCGGCGGTGGCCGATGCGCCGACGGTCAGCAGCGAGCCCTTCAGCGTGTGCGCCCAGTGCTGCAGCGCCTGCGCATCGCCGCGGGCTGCGGCCTCGAGCAGCGCCTCGGCCTGGTCGCTCGCGGCCTGCCTGAACAGCGGGACGATCCGGTCGTAGAAGGCCTCGTCGTTCTCGAAGCGCGCCATCGCGTCGGCGCGCGTGCGCGAGGCGGTCGGGGGATGCCCGTCGAACGGCTCCAGGGCCGCTTCGGAGGCGTCGGCAGGCAGGGGGGCGGGGCTCATCGGTCCTTCGTGCTTCGCGACCCGGGCGAAGTCGGGCCCATCTTCGGCCGCGTCGGCGCGCGGGCCCCGCGCGGGGCGCACCGGCGGATCGTCGCGCCGGACGGGCGGTCGTCGAGCCGCTCAGTCATGGTATTCGTCGCGGATCGCGCGGACCTCGTCCCAGAGGCCGCCCAGCGCCTCGACGCACTGCGGGTCGAAGTGCACGCCCGAGCCCTTCTCGATGAACGCGCGTGCCTCCGATACGTCCCACGCGTGCTTGTACGGACGCGCCGAGGTCAGCGCGTCCAGCACGTCGGCGACCGCGACGATCCGACCCTCGAGCGGGATGTCGGTGCCCGTCAGGCCGCGCGGGTAGCCCGAGCCGTCCCACTTCTCGTGGTGCGTCCACGCGATCGCCGCGCCCATCTGCAGCACCGGCGAGCGGTGCTCGCGCAGGATCTGCCAGCCGATGGTGGTGTGCTGCTTCATGACCTCCATCTCCTGCGGGGTCAGCCGCGCGGGCTTGAGCAGGATGTGGTCGGGCGTGCCGAGCTTGCCGACGTCGTGCAGCGGCGCCGCCTTGCGGATCAGCGCCTGGTAGTCGGCGTCCTTACCCATCGCTCCGGCGAGGGCGCGGGAGAACTCGGCCATACGCAGCACGTGCGCGCCGGTCTCGGGGTCGCGGTACTCGGCGGCGCGCGCGAGGCACAGCAGCGTGTCGCGCTCGGTGGAGACGAGCGCACGGGTCGCCTTCGTGACCGCGTGCTCGAGCTCGATCGCACGGTCGGTGAGCCGTCGGGTCATCGCACGCAGCCGCAGCATGTTGCGCACGCGCGCGGTGAACTCGGCGCGGTCGACCGGCTTGTGCAGGAAGTCGGTCGCGCCCGCCTCGAGCGCCGCGCGGCGCAGCTCCCGGTCGGTGTTCGCGGTGACCATCAGCAGCGGCAGCTCGTCGCGGCCGGGCAAGGCCCGCATCCGTTCGATGAACTTCATGCCGTCGATGTCCGGCATCTGGTAGTCGACGATCACCAGGTCCGGGTCGTGCTCGCTGCACCACGACAGGCCTTCCTCGCTGTGCCGGAAGACGCGCGGCGACGCACCGTCCACCCGGCTCACCAGGTGCTCCATCACGGTCAGGTTGACCGGGTTGTCGTCGACGATCACCACGTCCATCGGGCTCGGATCCTTCGTGCGGCGCGCCCCGCTGCCTGTTGATTGTCGGCCCCGAGACGCCCCGCTTGAGAGGAGGATGCGGTCCCTTCGTACGGCAGGTCACGTTCCCGCGACGAACGCCCCGGATCGCCGACGGGCGGTTCCTCCACCAGCGGCTAGAATCGACGGATCGCCGTGCGCGCGCCCTCCGCGCGCCCTCCGCGCGTAACGACCCCTCTTCCTCATCCTTCCCGCCGATCGACCATGATCCGATTCAAGCGACTCAGCGACCTCGACCTGAAGGGCAAGCGCGTCTTCATCCGCGCCGACCTCAACGTGCCGCAGGACGACGCCGGCGCGATCACCGACGACACGCGGATCCGCGCGTCGGTGCCGGCGATCCGGCTCTGTCTCGACGCCGGCGCAGCGGTGATGGTGACCTCGCACCTCGGCCGTCCGACCGAAGGGGCGTACACGCCCGAGGACTCGCTCGCGCCGATCGCCGAGCGACTGGCCGAGAAGCTCGGCCGTCCGGTGCGGCTGCAGCGCGACTGGGTCGACGGCGGCTTCGCGGTCGCCCCCGGCGAGGTGGTGCTGCTCGAGAACTGCCGTGTCAACAAGGGCGAGAAGAAGGACGACGAGGCGCTGTCGCGCAGGATGGCGGCGCTCTGCGACGTGTACGTCAACGACGCGTTCGGCACCGCGCACCGGGCCGAGGCCACGACGCACGGCATCGCACGCTTCGCGCCGGTGGCCTGCGCCGGCCCGCTGATGGCCGCAGAGCTCGACGCGCTCGGCCGCGCGCTCGGTGCGCCGAAGCGCCCGCTGGTCGCGATCGTCGCGGGCTCGAAGGTGTCGACGAAGCTGACCATACTGAAGTCGCTCGCCGTCAAGGTCGACCGGCTGATCGTCGGTGGCGGCATCGCGAACACCTTCATGGCGGCTGCCGGCCTGCCGATCGGCAAGTCGCTCGCCGAGCACGACCTGGTCGGCGAGGCGAAGGCGATCATCGAGCTGATGAAGTCGCGCGGCGCCGACGTACCGATCCCGACCGACGTCGTCGTCGCGAAGACCTTCGCGGCCGATGCGGCGGCGACGGTGAAGGCGGCCGCCGACGTCGCCGCCGACGACCTGATCCTCGACATCGGCCCGCAGACCGCGCAGCGACTCGCGACGATGCTCGGTTCCGCCGGCACGATCGTCTGGAACGGGCCGGTCGGCGTGTTCGAGTTCGAGGCCTTCGCGAAGGGCACCGAGACGGTCGCGCGTGCGATCGCCGCGTCGCCGGGCTACTCGATCGCCGGCGGTGGCGACACGCTCGCCGCGATCTCGAAGTTCGGCATCACCGACCGGATCGACTACATCTCGACCGGCGGCGGCGCGTTCCTCGAGTTCCTCGAGGGCAAGACGCTGCCGGCGGTGGCGGCGCTGGAGTCGAGGGCCTGAGGCCGGTCAGGTACGCAGGCGCGCCGGGAACGAACCGGCGCCGTGCGCGGTGCGGTGGCCGCGCGGAGAAGCCGCAGGGGGTTGCGTTCCCGGCGCCCCGCGTCCGTCGAGGGTGCCTAGAGTACCCGCGAATACGAGGCGCGCTGAAGCGCTGATCGCAAGTAGCGGTCGAACACCATCGCGATCGGGCGCACGAAGAAGCGCCCCTGCGGCGTCACCGTGATGCTCTCGGCGTCGACGCGCACCAGCCCCAGGTCCTGGAACTCGCGCAGCCGGCCGAGCTCGTCGGAGAAGGCGAGCTTGGGGTCGACGAGGTAGCTGTTCTCGAGCGCGGCGAACGACACCACGCCGCTGCACATGATCGACATGATCGCGCTGCGCCGAAGCATGTCGTCACGGCTCAACTCGCAGCCGCGCACGATCGGCAGCCGGCCGGCGCGGACCGCGTCGGCATACTCGTCGATCGTGCGGGCGTTCTGCGCGTAGCACGGCCCCATGCGGCCGATCGCGGACACGCCGAGGCCGATCATGTCGCAGTCGGGCTGCGTCGTGTAGCCCATGAAGTTGCGGTGGAGCATGCCCCGGCGCTGCGCGACCGCGAGCGCGTCGTCGGGCAGCGCGAAGTGATCCATGCCGATGTAGACGTAGCCGTGCTCGGTCAGCGACTGGATCGCGGTGCGAATCATCGACAGCTTGTCGTGCGCGCTCGGCAGCTCGGCCTCGTGGATGCGGCGCTGCGGCTTGAAGCGCTGCGGCAGGTGCGCGTAGCCGTAGACCGCGACCCGATCGGGGCGCAACGCGGCGAGGGTGTCCAGCGTGCGGCGGAAGCTCGACTCGGTCTGCTTCGGCAGTCCGTAGATCAGGTCGACGTTGATCGATTCGTAGCCGATCTCGCGCGCTGCCCGCGTGAGCTCGAACACCTGCGCGGTCGACTGCACGCGGTGCACCGCCTGCTGCACGTCCGCGTCGAAGTCCTGCACGCCGAAGCTCAGCCGGTTGAAGCGCTGGCCGTACAGCTCCCGCAGCCGTGCGACGTCGACGGTGCGCGGATCGACCTCGATCGAGCGCTCGGCGTTCTCGGGGAACGAGAACACGCGCTCGAGCCCGTCGATCGCGGCCTGCAGCGTCGCGCCATCCAGGAAGGTCGGCGTGCCGCCACCGAGGTGCAGCTGGGTGACCGGCTCGCGCCGCCCGAGCCGCTCGCCGTAGAGCTCGACTTCGCGCAGCAGGTCGTCGACATAGGGCCGGCCCCGGGCCTGGTCCCGGGTGACGATCTTGTTGCATGCGCAGTAGTAGCACACCGACGCGCAGAACGGCACGTGGACGTACACCGACAACGGCTGGCGCCAGCCGAGCGAGGCCCGCTGCCTCAGCCACTGCTCCAGGCTCGACGCGTCGAAGGCCTCGACGAATCGATCGGCCGTCGGGTACGACGTGTAACGGGGACCGGCGACGTCGAATCGCTCGATCAGCTCGGTCCGCGGGGTGATCGACCCCCCGGGATCGTTCGCGGAGGGGCGGGCGGGGGTGGCGAGCGGCTGCATTGGCCGATCGTGGCACCCGGCTCTTTCGGGCGATTTGACGGGGGTCAAAGTGGCGTAGACTAGTTGTGAAAACGGGGAGTGAAACATCGTGTCAGCCCATCCGATCCAAGCGGTCAAGGCCGCGGCAGGGGCGGCCTCTCACGCCGTGCATTGCGGCGACTGCGGCCTGCATGACATCTGCCTTGTCGAGGGGCTCAGCCCGAGCGAGCTCGACCGGCTGACCGGCATGGTCGCCTCGCGGCGGCGCGTCAAGCGCGGCGAGCCACTGTTCCGGGCCGGCGACCGGTTCGACGCCGTCTACCCGATCCGCCTCGGCTTCTTCAAGACCCGTGTCACCTCCGACGACGGCCGCGAGCAGGTCACCGGCTTCCCGATGCCCGGCTACATCCTCGGCTTCGATGCGATCAGCGTCGGCAGCTTCCAGTGCGACGCGATCGCGCTCGAGGACGCCGAGGTCTGCGTCGTGCCGTTCGAGAGGCTCGAGACCCTGACGCGCGAGTTCAACGGGCTGCAGCGCCAGTTGCACCGCGTGCTGTCGCGAGAGATCGTCCGCGACCAGGGCGTGATGATGCTGCTGGGCACGATGCGCGCCGAGCAGCGCATCGCCACCTTCATGCTGAACCTGTCGCAGCGCTTCGCGCAACGTGGCTTCTCGCCGCGCGAGTTCATCCTGAGGATGACGCGCGAGGAGATCGGCAACTACCTCGGCCTGAAGCTCGAGACCGTCAGTCGTACCCTCTCGAAGCTGCAGGAGGAGGGCGTGATCGCGGTCGAGCAGAAGCGGCTCAGCATCGAGAACGCCTCGAGGCTGCGCGAGATCGCCGGCGCGACCTGCGCGCCCGAGTGATCCGGGGCTGACCGGCAGCGGTGGGGCGCCGCCCGGAGGCAGCGCTCAGTCCGCGCAGAACGGATGGGGCTGGCCGAGGGCCAGCGCGACCAGCGCGGCGACCGCCATCGCGGCGAGCAGCGCCCCTCCGATCCGGATGCCCGCGGACTCCGCGCGCGCCGCGCGCCTCGCCGAGCCGCGGCCGACCGTGTGCAGCACCCACTGCGCGGCGAGCAGGTTCGCCGCGGTGCCGGCGGCGAAGGCGAGCATCGCTGCGGCGCCGCGCAACGGGTCGCTCGCGAGCGCCGCCGTCGCCAACGCCGAGTAGAGCAGGCCGCAGGGCACCAGTGCCCATGCGAGCCCGGCGAGCTCAGGCCGGTGCCGCCGCACCCCGCCGCCGAGCCGTGCGCCGGTCGCGCGCCAGACGCGCGCGCCGAGCGCGTCCACCCAGGTCGGCTGGCGGCCGAGGACCAGCAGCGCGAGCCCGAGCGCGAGCAGCAGGCCGTTCAGCGTGCCCCACAGCGGCCGCATCAGCGGCATCGCGTCGGCCCCCCAGCGCAGCAGCCACGAGCCGCCGCCGACCGCGGCGCCGAGTGCCGCGTAGCCGAGCATCCGTGCAGCGTGGAAGCGCAGGTCGGCGCCGATCGGCTCGGCGGCCACGATCGCGCCGCCGCCGACGGCCTCGGCCGGGCGCAGCGGGATCGTGCGCGCGAGCGGCGCGGCGCCGGGCTGTGGCTGCGTCGCACCGCCGACGCCATGGACCGCGATGCGCTGCAGCGCCGCGCACATCGCGACGCAGTGCAGCCCGCCGAGCAGCCCCAGCGAGGCGGCGGTGGTCAGCAGCACGACCAGGCTCATCGGGTCATGCCGGGTTCAGGCCGCACCGTCGGACGGCGGCACCGAGGGGGGCGGGTTCGGGCCGCGGTAGTCGGGGTTGGGCGGGTTGCCCGGCAGCGGCAGCGTGACAGGCACGCGGCGCTGCCAGCGGTTGATCTCGTCGGCGCTGCGCGACAGCGACCAGGTGACGACGCCGGTGGCCGCGGTGATCGCCCAGAACGCGAAGAACGCAATCGAGTAGACCGCGTCGCGGTCGGCCTCGATCGAGATCCCGAACGCATTCAGGTCGTGCGGGTCGAACGCCGCGAAGACCACGATCTCGAGCACGCAGGCCGCGACGAACGCGGGCCAGAGCACCGCGATCCATTCACGCGAATTGCGCGGCACGGCGCCCTCCGGCTCAGTCGACGCGACCGTCCGCCGCGATCCGCAGGGTGCGGTCGGACGAGAGCGTGGCGCGCCGCGTGGCGATCTTCCAGTCCTGAGCCTCGATCGACACGCCCCAGGTCCCGGCCGCGACCCGGGGGCTCACCGCCCGGTAGGTGCCGTCGGGCTGCCGGTCCAGCGTCAGGAGGCGGTCCTGCTCCGCGCGAACCGGGTGGGTCAGCAGAACGGTCACCGCGGGCGGAAGCCCGGTGCCGCCTTCGAGCCGCAGCCGCAGGTCGTGCTCGCCCGCGAGGTCGAGCTCGGCCTTCAGGCCGAGCGCCTGTGCACGCGATTCGCGCTCGAGCGAGCGGTTGATCGTCATGCCGCGCTTGTACCAGTCCTCGGCGACATTGCTGTCGGCGCGCTGCGCGGCGATCCACCAGGTGACGAGCCCGGCGACGATCGTCAGCGCGGGGATACCCCAGACGAGCCAGAACAGCGGCTCGCGCCACGGGGGACGGGGGGGGACGTCGATCGGGGTCGCGGACATCTGCATCTCCTCGGTAAGGGCGGCCATCGGGCTATCGGGGCACCATGAAGACCGCCTTCTCGCTGCGGGCGAGCGACGGATCGTCGCCCGCCTCGATGACGAAGCGGATCGGGTTGGAACCGGCCACGCCGATGCCCGGCGGGACCTGGACGCTGACCGGGACGGCCCGGTTGGACGCGGCCGCGACGTCGAACTCGACCGGTCCGGCGATCCGGATGCCGTCGAGTCCCTGCACCGACAGCGTCAGCCTGCGGGGCGTCTCGGACGCGTTCATGAAGTGGATCCGGTAGGAGTTCTCGATCCGGCCGTCGTCGACGACGCGCGCGAGCGCGTTGCGGTCGCGGATCACGTCGACCTTCAGCGGGTTGCGCCACGCGAGCGAGCCGAACAGCGCGATCGTCAGAAGGCCGAGCAGCGTGCCGTAGACGATGGTGCGCGGCCGCAGCACGTGCCGCAGCATCTGCGAGCGGTTCAGGTGGTCCTTCAGGCCGTGCGAGGTCGCGTAGCGGACCAGACCCTTCGGATAGCCCATCCTGTCCATCACCGTGTCGCAGACGTCGACGCAGGCCGCGCACCCGATGCACTCGTACTGCAGTCCGTTTCGGATATCGATGCCGGTCGGGCAGACCTGCACGCACAGCCCGCAGTCGACGCAGCTGCCCAGGCCGATCGCCTTCGGGTCGGCCTTCCTCGAGCGAGAGCCGCGCGGCTCGCCGCGCTCGGCGTCGTAGGTGACGATCATGGTGTCCTTGTCGAACATCGCGCTCTGGAAGCGCGCGTACGGACACATGTACTTGCAGACCTGCTCGCGCATGAAGCCGGCGTTGCCCCAGGTCGCGAACGAATAGAACAGCATCCAGAACCACTGCCACGGCCCGAGCGAGAACGCGAGCACCTGTGTGCCGAGCTCGCGGATCGGGGTGAAGTAGCCGATGAAGGTGAAGCCGGTGAACAGCGCGAGCGCGAGCCACAGCGCGTGCTTGGTCCCCTTGGTCCGCAACTTGCGCGCCGACATCGGCGCGGCGTCGAGCTTCATCCGGGCGACGCGGTCGCCCTCGATGCGCCGCTCGATCCACATGAACAGCTCGGTGTAGACCGTCTGCGGGCACGCGTAGCCGCACCACAGCCGGCCGGCGACCGCGGTGAAGAAGAACAGCGACAGCGCGGCGACGACGAGCAGCCCGGCAAGGTAGATGAAGTCCTGCGGCCACAGCACGACGCCGAACAGGTAGAACTTGCGCGCCTGAAGCTCGAAGAGCACCGCCTGCCGGTCGTTCCAGGTAAGCCAGGGCAGCCCGTAGTAGATCAGCTGGGTGAACAGCACGGCGGCCCAGCGCAGCTTCGCGAACACGCCGGTGACCGAGCGCGGGTAGATCTTCTGGTGGGCCTGGTAGATCGAGAACAGGCCGGCGCTGTCGTCCGCGGCCGCCTGGATCGGGATCACCTTCTTCGCTTCGGCCATGTACTGCTCGGCAGAGGTGAGGGCGGCCCGCCCCGCGCGGGGCCGGACCGCCGCCCGGTCACTTCGACGCGGACGCCGGCGCGCGCTGGGACAGGCCCAGCACGTAGGACGCGAGCACGTGGATCTGGCCTTCGGTGAGCTTGTCGCCCCAGGCCGGCATCATGTTGTCCTTGCCGTTGTTGATCATCGAGACGACCGACTGCAGCCCGCCGCCGTGCAGCCAGACCTTGTCGGCGAGGTTCGGGGCGCCGAGCATCTGGTTGCCCTTGCCCTCGGGGCCGTGGCAGGCGGCGCAGGTGGCGAACCGGCCCTTGCCGAGCTCGGCCTTGACCGGGTCGGTCGCGCTGCCCGACAGCGACAGCACGTACTGCGCGAGCTGCTCGACCTCGGCTGCGCCGCCGACCGCCGCGCCCAGCGCGGGCATCACCCCGTTGCGGCCCTTGGCGATCGTCTGGACGATCTGTTCGGGTGCGTTGCCGTACAGCCAGTCGGCGTCGGTCAGGTTCGGGAAGCCCTTCGCGCCCCGCCCGTCCGAGCCGTGGCACTGCGCGCAGTTGTTCAGGAACAGGCGCTCGCCGATCGCCCGCGCCTGCGGGTCGCCGATCAGCTCGGGCACCGGCTTGCCCTGGAACTTCGCGTAGAGCGGCGCCATCTCTTCGGCCAGCGCCTTCGCCTCGGCCGCGTACTGGCCGGACTGCGACCACTTGAGCGAGCCGGCGCTCGCGCCGAGGCCCGGATACAGCCACAGGTAGATCAGCGCGAAGACGATGGTGATGACGAACAGCCCGCTCCACCAGCGCGGCAGCGGATTGTTCGCCTCCCTGAGATCGCCGTCCCAGACGTGCCCGGTGGTGTTGTCGGGCGTCGGGACCGGCTTCCTGCTGTTCAGGACCAGCAGCAGCAGGCACGCCAGGATCGACACGATCGTGGCGATCGTGATGAAGGGCGACCAGAATCCACTCGTGAAGTCAGCCATGATTCTTCTTCCTTGTCAGTCGTCGAACGGAATCCGGCCCGCCTCCTCGTGCCGCGTCCTGTTGCGCGGCGCGTAGGCCCACCAGACGATTCCGACGAAGCACGCGAGCGAGACGGCCGTCAGCAGGCCGCGGAGCAGGTTGATGTCCATGTCGCATTCCCTCTACTTGATCGCGGTGCCGAGGCCCTGCAGGTACGCGATCATCGCGTCCATCTCGGTCTTGCCCTTCACCATCTCCGGCGCCTTCGCGATGTCCTCGTCGGTGTACGGGACGCCGACCCGGCGCAGCGCGCGCATGTTGGCCTGCAGCTGCGTGGCGTCGATCGTGCCGGTCGCGAGCCACGGGTAGCCGGGCATGTTCGACTCGGGCACCAGGTCGCGCGGGTTGATCAGGTGCGCGCGGTGCCACTCGTCGTTGTAGCGGCCGCCGACGCGCGCGAGGTCCGGGCCGGTGCGCTTGCTGCCCCACTGGAAGGGGTGGTCGTAGACGAACTCGCCGGCGACCGAGTACGGCCCGTAGCGCAGCGTCTCGGCACGGAACGGCCGGATCATCTGCGAGTGGCAGTTGTAGCAGCCCTCGCGGCGGTAGACGTCCCGGCCGGCGAGCTGCAGCGCGTCGTAGGGCTTGAGGCCCTGCACGGGCTCGGTCGTCGACTTCTGGTTGAACAGCGGGACGATCTCGACCAGCCCCCCGACGGAGACCGTCAGCAGGGTGAGGACGATCAGCAGGAAGACGTTGGTCTCGATCTTTTCGTGACTGAATGACATGGTGTCCTCCGTGTCGTCAGGCGTGGGCCGCGGCGGCGAGCACCGGGGCGTCGACCGGCTTGCCGCCGAGCACCGTCTTGTAGACGTTCCACGCCATGATCAGCATGCCGAGCAGGTAGAGCAGGCCGCCGATCAGCCGCACGTAGTAGTAGGGGTAGCTCGCCTTGACCGATTCGACGAACGAGTAGGTCAGCGTGCCGTCGGGCTCGACCGCGCGCCACATCAGGCCCTGGGTCACGCCGCTGATCCACATCGAGACCGCGTAGAGCACGATGCCGACGGTGGCGACCCAGAAGTGCACCTCGATCGCCTTGATGCTGTACATCGCGTCCTTGCCGAACAGGCGCGGCACGAGGTAGTACAGCGAGCCCATGGAGACCAGGCCGACCCAGCCGAGCGCGCCGGAGTGCACGTGCCCGATCGTCCAGTCGGTGTAGTGCGACAGCGCGTTGACGGTCTTGATCGACATCATCGGACCCTCGAAGGTGGACATGCCGTAGAACGACAGCGAGACGATCATGAAGCGCAGGATCGGGTCGTCGCGCAGCTTGTGCCACGCACCCGACAGGGTCATGATCCCGTTGATCATGCCGCCCCACGACGGCGCGAGCAGGATCAGCGAGAACACCATGCCCAGCGACTGCGCCCAGTCGGGCAGCGCGGTGTAGTGCAGGTGGTGGGGGCCCGCCCACATGTAGGTGAAGATCAGGGCCCAGAAGTGCACGATCGACAGCCGGTACGAGTACACCGGGCGGCCGACCTGCTTGGGGATGTAGTAGTACATCATCCCGAGGAAGCCCGCGGTCAGGAAGAAGCCCACCGCATTGTGGCCGTACCACCACTGGATCATCGCGTCCTGCACGCCGGCGTAGGCCGAGTACGAGGTCATCCAGCCCGAGGGCATCGCCGCGCTGTTCACCAGGTGCAGCACCGCGACCGTCAGGATGAACGCGCCGTAGAACCAGTTGGCGACGTAGATGTGCCTGACCTTGCGCTTGGCGATCGTGCCGAAGAACACGATCGCGTACGAGACCCAGACCAGGGTGATCAGGATGTCGATCGGCCACTCGAGCTCGGCGTACTCCTTGCCGCTGGTGTAGCCGAGCGGCAGCGAGATGGCCGCGGCGACGATCACCAGCTGCCAGCCCCAGAACGTGAACGTCGCGAGCGGACCCGCGAACAGGCGCGTCTGCGAGGTCCGCTGCACCGCGTAGTAGCTGGTCGCGAACAGCGCGCAGCCCCCGAACGCGAAGATCACCGCATTGGTGTGCAGCGGCCTGAGGCGGCTGTAGGTCAGCCACGGGACGTCGAAGTTCAGTGCCGGAAAGGCGAGCTGCGCGGCGATGATCACGCCGACCAGCATGCCGACCACGCCCCATACGACGGTCATGATCGCGAACTGCCGAACGACCGTGTAGTTGTAGGTCGCCGATGACGAAGGATTCACGTTGTTCTCTCCCCAGGGTTCCCAGGGCCGATTGTGCTCAGCGGTACGACCCGGGTCTTGATCCACGTCAAGCGTTCACCGGCGGGGCGGTGCGCCCGGCGAGTCGTCGTCCTCGAGGATGCGTCGGCCTTCCTGCTCGACGCCCTCGAACTGGCCGCTCCAGACCGACCAGGCGAGCACGCCGACGATGATGAAGACGAGCACCACGGACAGTGGCACCAGCACGTACAGCACGTCCATGGGCAGGCTCCTGGTGGGATTCCGAGGTGCGCGTGTCCGCGGCGCGCCTCAGGCGGCCGGGTACGCCCCCGTGGCGAGCGGTGTCGCGGGAGCGACGGCGGACGGCAGCGGCCGCGCGAGGCGCAGCGCGTTCAGCACGACCACGAGCGAGCTCGCGGCCATGCCGATGCCGGCCAGCCACGGCGGCAGCAGCCCCGCGAGCGCGAGAGGGATGCTGACCGCGTTGTAGACCGCCGCGAACGCGAGGTTCTGCGTGACGACGCGCATCGTGCGGCGCGCGAGGCGGCGCGCTTCGATCAGCGGCTCGAGGTGCTCGCCGAGTAGCAGCAGGTCGGCCTGGTGCTGCGTGAGCGGCGCGGCGGTCGCGAACGACACCGAGACGTCGGCGCGCGCGAGCACCGGCGCGTCGTTGATGCCGTCGCCGACCATCGCGACGCGCCGGCCCGCGCGCTGGCGCGCCTCGATCGTCGCGAGCTTGTCCGGAGGCGAGGCGAGCGCGCGCCATGCGTCGACGCCGAGCAGCGCCGCGATGCGCTCGACCCGCGCGGACTCGTCGCCGGACAGCATCTCGACCGACGCGCCGTCGGCGCGCAGCGCCGCGAGCGCGGCGGCTGCGTCGGCGCGAGGTGTCTCCGACAGCTCGAAGCGCGCCACCGTGCGTCCGTCGAGCGCGAGACGCACGCCGCCCGGCGCGCCGGGGCCGCCGCTTGCGAAGGCCTCGTTGCCGACGCGCGCGTCGCGCCACGCGCCGTCGAGCCTGACGCGGCCGGACACGCCGGCGCCCACGTGCTCGAGGACGTCGGCGACCTCGGGTGCGGGCGCGTCGCCGGCGGCGCGCCGCAGTGCCGCCGCGGCAGGGTGCAGCGAACCCGCCTCCAGCGCGGAAGCGATCGCGAGCGCGCGCACCGCTTCCGGACCGCCTTCGGCGACGTCGGTGCGCACGACCGACAGCCGGTCGAGCGTCAGCGTGCCGGTCTTGTCGAATACGAAGGCGTCGACGCCCGCGAGCGACTCGATCGCCTGCGGCGAGCGCGCGAGGAGGCCCCGGCGCGCGAGCGAGCCGGACGCGGCGAGGAGCGCGGTCGGCGTCGCGAGCGACAGCGCGCACGGACAGGTGACGATCAGGACCGAGGCTGCGACCCAGACCGCACGCGACGGGTCGAGGACGTGCCAGGCGGCGTACGCGAGCGCGGCCAGCACCAGCACGGCGACGAGGAAGGGGCCAGCCCAGCGGTCGGCGAGCTGCGCGAGCCGCGGCTTGCGGGCCGACGCGGCTTCGATCAGGTCGGCGATCTGCTGCAGCCGCGAGTCGCGCGGCACGCGGACGAGCCGCGCGGTCAGCGGCCCGCTCAGGTTGATGCTGCCGGCCGCGAGCGCGTCGCCGGCGCGCTTGGCGATCGGCGTGCTCTCGCCGGTGATCAGCGACTCGTCGACGTGCGAGCCGCCATCGAGCACGAGCGCATCGGCGGGCACGGCCTGGCCGACCGCGACGCGGACGCGGTCGCCGACGCGCAGCCGGCGCAGCGTCACGGTCTGCGCGCGGCCGGCGTCGTCGAGGCGCTCGACCGTCTCGGGCAGCCGCGCGATCAGGTCGGCCACGCCGACCAGCGCGCGCTCCCGTGCCCCCGCCTCGAGCCAGCGGCCGACGAGCAGGAACGCGACGAACATCGTCAGCGAGTCGAAGTAGACCTCGCCGCCCTCGAGCGCGGCCGCGCTGCTCGCGACGAAGGTGACGACGATGCCGAGCGAGACCGGCACGTCCATGCCGATCCGGCGGGCGCGCAGGTCGCGCCACGCGTTGCGGAAGAACGGCCCCGCCGCGAACAGCAGCGCCGGCAGCGTCAGCATCCATTCGGCCCACATCAGCAGCCGCTCGATGTCGGCGGGCATCTCGCCGGGGCCTGCGACGTAGCGCGGCACCGCGTACATCATCACCTGCATCATGCAGAGCACCGCGACCAGCATCCGCCACAGGGACGCGCGCCGGCCCGCCGCCTCGGCGGTCTGGACGGCGGCGCGCGACACCGGCCGCGGCGCGTAGCCGACCGCGGCGATCCGCGCGAGCAGTCCCGACAGCGGCTGCACGTCGGGCCGGAAGACGACCCGCGCACGCCGGGTGGCGGCGTTGACCGAGACCTCGTCGACCGCGCCCCGCAGCGCCTGCTCGATCGACACCACGCACGCGGCGCAGTGCACACCGTCGACCGTCAGCACCGCCTCCATCCGTCGCGGCCCGCCGTCCTTCGAGGGCAGCGCGCGTGCGACCTCGGCGAGCTCGTCGGGGTCGTCGAGGTGGAGGAACGCGTCGGGGACGGACATCGGGACGGTGCGGCGGGCCCGTACGGGGCCTGGTGGAGGTGCGATCGATCATAGCCACCGCGCCCGCCCGTCGGACCGGGGGCCGTGCCCGTCACTTGACACACGTCAAGTCGCGGCCGGATCGCGTGGATTCGTGGCAGGATAACGGGCCCGCGACCCCTGCAGACGGACCCGTCTCCGATGACCATCCCCCGCGCAACGAAGATCGTCGCCACGCTCGGCCCCGCCTCGTCAGACGCCGCCGTGCTCGAGCGGATGATCCTGTCGGGGGTCAACGTCGTGCGGGTGAACTTCTCGCACGGGACGGCCGACGAGCACACCGGCGTGGTGGAGCGGGTGCGCGAGGTCGCCGTGCGGCTCGGCCGCGACATCGGCGTGCTCGCCGACCTGCAGGGCCCGAAGATCCGGATCGGCAAGTTCGCGAACGGCAAGGTCGCGCTCGTGGAGGGCGACCGGTTCACGTTCGACCTCGACTGCGAGCTCGGCGACGAGTCGCGCGTCGGGCTCGACTACAAGGACCTCGTCCACGACGTGAAGTCGGGCGACACGCTGCTGCTGAACGACGGCCGGATGATCATGCGCGTCGAGCGCGTCAGCGACCGCACGATCGAGTGCACGGTGACGCTGGGCGGCATACTGTCGAACCGCAAGGGCATCAACCGCCAGGGTGGCGGCCTGTCCGCGCCTGCGCTGACCGCCAAGGACATGGACGACATCAAGACCGCGGTCCGCTTCGAGGCGGACTTCGTCGCGGTGTCGTTCCCGAAGAACGCCTCGGACATGTACATGGCGCGCGAGCTGGTGCGCGCGGCCGGCGGCAGGGCGCTGATGATCGCGAAGATCGAGCGCTACGAGGCGATCGGCAACCTCGAGGAGATCCTGAAGGCCTCCGACGGGATCATGGTCGCCCGCGGCGACCTCGCGGTCGAGGTCGGCGACGCGGCGGTGCCCGCGCTGCAGAAGCGCATGATCCGCCTCGCCAAGGACCACAACAAGCTGACGATCACCGCGACCCAGATGATGGAGTCGATGATCGAGTCGCCGGTGCCGACCCGTGCGGAGGTGTCGGATGTCGCGAACGCGGTGCTCGACGGCACGGACGCGGTGATGCTGTCGGCCGAGACCGCGGCCGGCAAGTACCCGGTCGAGACCGTGACCGCGATGGCCCGCGTCTGCGACGAGGCCGACCGCTCCGGGTCGTTCGCCCTCGACACGGAGTTCCTGAATCGCACCTTCGGACGGATCGACCAGGCCGTCGCGATGGCCGCGCTCTTCACCGCGGCGCACATGAAGATCAAGGCGATCGCCGCGCTGACCCAGTCGGGCTCGACCGCGCTGTGGATGTCCCGGCTCGACTCGGGCGTGCCCATCTATGCGCTGACGCCCGAGGAGTCGAGCCGACGCCGGATGTCCCTGTACCGCGAGGTCCACCCGGTGCTGATGACCTACAAGGCGCACGACCGAGAGAACCTGCTGCTCGAGGTCGAGGCGAAGCTGGTCGAGCTGGGCATCGTCGAGAAGGGCGACCTGGTTCTGATGACCATCGGCACCCCCATCGGCAAGTCGGGCGGCACGAACACGCTGCAGATCGTGCGCGTCGGCGAGCGCGCCTGATCGGGACGGATGGGGTGCGGGCACCGGGACGGTGCGTCGCACCCGCCACCGCCGGGCCGGCCGGCGGCTCGCGGCGCCCGCCGACGGCCCCGTCGTGCGTTCTTCCCGGTCCCCAGGCCGGCGCGGCGCGGCATAATCGGCGCTTGGGACTTTCGCAGAGCCCCGGCATGGGGGTCGCGGCGCGGGGCTGTGCGAAATTTCACACAGGAGTTCTTCCATGCCCCTCGTATCGATGCGCCAGCTTCTCGACCACGCCGCCGAGAACGGCTACGGCATCCCGGCCTTCAACGTCAACAACCTCGAGCAGGTGCAGGCGATCATGTCCGCCGCCGCCGAGATCGACGCGCCGGTGATCATGCAGGCGTCGGCCGGCGCGCGTAAGTACGCGGGTGAGCACTTCCTCAAGCACCTGATCCAGGCCGCGATCGAGTCGTACCCGAAGGTGCCGATCGTGATGCACCAGGACCATGGCCAGTCGCCGTCGATCTGCAAGGGCGCGATCGACCTCGGCTTCTCGTCGGTGATGATGGACGGCTCGCTGGAGGAAGACGGCAAGACCATCGCCTCGTACGACTACAACGTGGCGGTCACCCGCAAGGTCGTCGACATGGCGCACGCGGTCGGCGTCACCGTCGAGGGCGAGCTCGGCTGCCTCGGCTCGCTCGAGACGATGAAGGGCGACAAGGAGGACGGCCACGGCACCGACTCGACGATGACACGCGAGCAGCTGCTGACCGACCCCGAGCAGGCCGCCGACTTCGTCAAGCGCACGCAGGTCGACGCGCTCGCGATCGCCATCGGCACCTCGCACGGCGCCTACAAGTTCTCGAGGAAGCCCACCGGCGACATCCTCGCGATCTCGCGGATCAAGGAGATCCATGCGCGGCTGCCGAACACGCACCTGGTGATGCACGGCTCGTCGTCGGTGCCGCAGGACCTGCTCGCCGAGATCCGCAAGTACGGCGGCGCGATGAAGGAGACCTACGGCGTGCCGGTCGAGGAGATCCAGGAAGCGATCAAGCACGGCGTGCGCAAGATCAACATCGACACCGACATCCGGCTGGCGATGACCGGCGCGATCCGCCGGTTCTTCGCCGAGCACCCGGACAAGTTCGACCCGCGGGAGTACCTGAAGCCGGCGCGCGAGGCCGCCAAGCAGATCTGCATGCAGCGCTACCGGGAGTTCGGCTGCGCGGGTCAGGGCTCGAAGGTGCAGGCGGTGTCGCTGTCGGTGATGGTCGACAAGTACCGCAAGGGCGAGCTGGCGCAGGCCGTGGTCTGAGCCTGCGGCGGGCCGCGCCCGCCGTGCGACCACTCCGGGGCCCCGCGATCGCGGGGCCTCGTCGCTTGCGCGGGCTGGCGCGCGCAGGCGGGCGCTGCCGTGCGGTATCCTCCAGACCGGTCGCACCCCGCTCCGCTCCATGTCGCCCGAGTCGATGTCCCTGCTGCGCACGGCCCTGATCGGACTGTCGCTGCTCGCGCTCGCGGCCGCGCTCCTCGAGGGTGTGGTGATCTCGCTGATGAAGCGCGCCTACGACTGGCGCGAGTCGCTTGCGTCGCTCGCGGTTGCGATCGTGCGCCGCGTCGTCGATGTCGTGCCGCTCTGGATCGCGATGCCCGGCGGCTACTGGCTCTACGAGCACCGGCTCGTCTCGCCGCCGCTCGACGCGTGGTGGAGCTGGGCGGTGCTCGGGCTCGGCCTGGAGTTCTGCTACTACTGGTACCACCGCGCCGCGCACCGGGTGCGCTGGTTCTGGGCCTCGCACGCGGTCCACCACAGCCCGAACGCGTTCAACCTGTCGGCTGCCTACCGCCTCAGCTGGACCGGCCGGATCAGCGGCTCGCTGCTGTTCTTCCTGCCGCTGTGCTGGCTCGGCTTCCCGCCGCCCGCGATCGCGGCCGCGTACGCGCTGAACCTGCTTTACCAGTTCTGGATCCACGCCGAGTGGATCCCGAGGCTCGGGCCGCTCGAGGGCTGGCTCAACACGCCGTCCGCCCACCGCGTGCACCACGCGGCCGACGTCGAGTACCTCGACGCCAACTACGGCGGCGTGCTGCTGGTGTTCGACCGGCTGTTCGGCACCTACGTCGCCGAGCGCGACGACCTGAAGCCGCGCTACGGGCTGGTGGTGCCGCTGCGCACGCACAACCCGGTGAGGATCGCGTTCTTCCAGTGGATGGCGGTCGCGCGCGACCTGCGGCGCGCGCGTGGCCTGCGCGAGGCGCTCGGCCACCTGTTCGGCCCGCCCGGCTGGGCGCCGGACGGCGCGGGCGAGACGACCGAGGCGCTGCGCGCGCGGGCGGGGCTCGATCCGCGGGGCCGACCGCTCGCAGCGTCGCCCCGCGTGGCCGCGCCGGGCGTCACGTCGGCCGGCGGATAGCGCGACTCGCCCGAAGGGCGGCCCGCGGCGCGGGCCGACTGCGGACCCGATCGCGCAGGGACGCGCGGTCCGCCTCGGGTGCGCTACGATCCCGCGATGGAGACCCCCACCGACGCGGCGACCGCCCGCGCGTTCCAGCTGTCGTCGCTGCCCGTGTCGTTCTACGACGACCCGTATCCGACCTACCGCGCGCTGCGCGAGCACGACCCGGTGCGCGTACTCGACGGCGGCGCGGTGTTCCTGACTCGCTACGACGACGTCGCCGCGATGTACCGCTCGCCGTCGGCGAGCTCCGACAAGAAGCGCGAGTTCGGTCCGAAGTACGGCGAGGGCACGCCGCTCTACGAGCACCACACCGGCAGCCTGGTGTTCAACGACCCGCCGTCGCACACGCGGGTGCGCCGGCTGCTGCTGCCTGCGGTGGCGCAGCGCGCGATCGCGCGGATGGAGCCGGGCGTGGTGCAGCTCGTCGACGGGCTGCTCCATTCGATGGCCGCGAAGGCCGCGGGCGGCGCGCAGGTCGACCTGATCGAGGACTTCGCCGCCGCGATCCCGGTCGAGGTGATCGGAAACCTGCTGTCGTTTCCCCGCGAGGCGCGCGGCCCGCTGCGCGGCTGGTCGCTCGCGATCCTCGCGGCGCTCGAGCCGCGGCCGACGCCCGCGATGCTCGAGGCGGGGCATCGCGCGGTGACGGACTTCGTCGCCTACCTGAAGGACCTGATCGCGCATCGGCGCGCGCATCCGCTCGACCCCGACGAGGACGTGCTGACGCGGCTGATCCAGGGCGAAGTCGGCGGAGAGCGGCTCACCGAGGGCGAGCTGCTGCACAACTGCATCTTCCTGCTGAACGCCGGGCACGAGACGACGACCAACCTGATCGGCAACGGGCTGCACGCGCTGCAGCGCTTCGAGGACGAGCAGCGCCGGTTGCGCGAGGACGCGTCGCTGATGCCGAGCGCGATCGAGGAGATGCTGCGCTGGGAGAGCCCGCTGCAGTTCAACAACCGGATGCTGACCGCGCCGACCGCGATCGGCGGGCGCACGTTCGACGCGGGCACCTTCGTCACGCTGTGCATCGGCGCCGCCAACCGCGACCCGGCGCAGTTCGAGGATCCGGAGCGCTTCGACGTCGGTCGCCGGCCGAACCGGCAACTCGCCTTCGGCCACGGCGATCACGCGTGCGCCGGGATGAACGTCGCACGCATGGAGGCACGGGTCGCGATCGGGCGGCTGCTCGCGCGCTTCCGCTCGATCGGGCCGGGCGACGCGCCGACGCGCGACCGGCGCGTGCGGTTCCGCGGGTTCACGACGCTGCCGGCGCGGCTGGAGGTCCGGTGAGGTGCGCGCGGGCGGCCGTACGGTCGCTCGCGCCGGCCGTCGCGCTCGTCGCGCTCGGGTTGGGCGCGTCCGGTCACGCCGAGGCGGCTGGCGGCCTCGACCTGTCGGCGCCGCCGGTCCGGCGCGCGGCGCACGCGCCGCTCGGGGCGCCGTGGACCGACGCCGGCGGGGCCGACCACCTCGCGCGCGACGCCGAGCGACGCGCGCGGGAGCGCGCAGGCGCGCCGCCCGCCGCGGCGTCGACGCCGTCGCCCATCTCGGCATCCCCGGCCGCTCCCGTGCCGGCCGACCCGGCGACCGAGGACGAGATCCGGCGACGCGGCGAGCGCGAGCGCGACGCACGCCAGGGGCGCGGCAGCACGCTGCCCGCACCGATGGTCGTGCCGCGGATCCAGCCGGATGCGCCGACCGCGGTGCCGGTTGCGCCACTGCCGCGGATCGCGATCCCGGGGCCGGGCACGCCGGGCGGGCCGCCGATCGCGCTACCGAGCTGCGGACCGGCCGGCTGCTTCGACGCGAACGGGCGGCCGATGCCGCGCGTCGGCGGCACCGACGTGCTGATCGGGCCGGGCGGGCGGCCCTGCCTGCAGATCGGCGGCGCGGCGGGGTGCTGACCGGCGCGGCGGGGCGCGTGCCGCTCGGCGCGCGACGCCGCGCCGCGGCTCAGGGTCGGTAGCCGAACGCCGGCCGCCCGATCCCCCGCAGCGGTGCCGCGAGGTTCGCGAAGCGGCACAGGTGCGCCCGCGTGTCGCGCGGGTCGACCATCTCCTCGACGCCGAACGCCTCGGCGGTACGCAGCGGATCCTGCAGCGTCTCGAGCTTCGCCTCGATCGCCGCGCGCGCGGCGGCCGGGTCGGGCGAGGCATCGATCACCGCACGGTACGCGGCGGCCACGCCGCCCGCGATCGGCAGCGAGCCCCACTGCGCGCTCGGCCACGCGATGCGCGTGAACGCGCCGGAGCCATTGCGCTGCGCGAGCGCGGCCATGCCGAACGCCTTGCGGACCATCACCGCGCACCACGGCACCGTGCTCTGGCGCACCGCGGCGAGCGCGCGCGAGCCGTCGCGCATCACGCCGCCGCGCTCGGCGTCCGGGCCGATCAGGAAGCCCGGGATGTCGACGAAATGGACGACCGGCAGGTGGAAGGTCTGCGCCAGGTCGACGTGGCGGATCGCCTTGCGGCAGGCCTCCGAGGTCCACGCGCCGCCGTAGTGGTACGGGTCGCTCGCGAGGATCGCGACCGGCCAGCCGTCGAGCCGCGCGAGCCCGCAGATCACCGAGCGGCCCCACTCGCGGCCGATCTCCATGAACGAGCCGCGGTCGACGACGTCCTCGACGATCTGCCGCATCTTGTAGACCCGCCTCGCGTCGCGCGGCACCGCCGACAGCAGCCGCTCCTCGCGGCGCGTCGGCGGATCGTCCGCGGCCGGCGCCGCGCGCGGCGGCGCCTCGTGCACCGACCCGGGCAGGTACGACAGGAAACGGCGCGCGCGGGCGAACGCCTCGGCCTCGGTGTCCACGGCGTCGTCGACGGTGCCGGCCTTCGCGTGGATGTCGGCGCCGCCGAGCGTCTCCTTGTCGATCGGCGCACCGAATGCGCGCTCGACCACCGGCGGCCCCGCGGCGAAGAGCTGCGACGAGCGGCGGACCATCAGCGAGTAGTGGCTCGCGCACACGCGCGCCGCGCCCATGCCGGCGACCGAGCCGAGCCCGAGCGCGACGATCGGCACCTCGGACATCGCGTCGAGCACCTCGGTGAACACCTCGACGTCGGGCAGGTAGGTCCGGCCCATCGTCTCGAGGTGCTTGACCGAGCCGCCGCCGCCGGTGCCGTCGACCAGCCGCACCAGCGGCACGCGCCAGCGCGACGCGTGGGTCTCGGCGTACGCGAACTTGTCGCGCACGCCGCCGTCGTTCGCGCCGCCGCGCACGGTGAAGTCGTCGCCGGTGACGAATACCGGGCGGCCATCGACGGTGCCGCGTCCGCAGACGAGGTTCGCCGGCACGAAGGACGCCAGGCGGCCCGCCTCGTCGTACTCCGGGAAGCCCGACACCGAGCCAACCTCGTCGAAGCTGCCCGCGTCGAGGAGCTGCGCGATCCGCTCGCGGACCGGCTGGCGACCCTGCGCGCGGTGCTTCGCGACCTTGTCGGGCCCGCCGTGTCCGGAGGCGATCGCGCGGCGCCGCGCGATCTCGTCGAGTTCGGGTTGCCAGCTCATCGTTCGCGTCTCCCCTCGCTGTCGGCGTCGATCATAGCCTGCTGTACCCTTGGCGCAGAGGAGGCCCGTTCCATGCCGAAGTTCGCCGCGAACCTGTCGATGATGTACACCGAGGTGCCGTTCATGGAGCGCTTCGGCGCGGCCGCGAAGGACGGCTTCAGGGGCGTCGAGTTCCTGTTCCCGTACGCGTTCGAGGCGCAGGCCATCGCCGCCGAGCTGCAGCGCCACGGGCTGCAGCAGGTGCTCTTCAACACCTGGCCGGGCGACTTCGACGGCGGCGAGCGCGGGCTCGCGTCGCTGCCGGGGCGCGAGGCGGAGTTCCTGGCCGGCGTCGATCGCGCGATCGGGTACTCGAAGGTGCTCGGCTGCCCGCGGCTCCACGCGATGGCCGGGCTGATCCCGCCGGACGCGGACCGCGCCGAACGCCGCGCGCTGTACGTGCGCAACCTGCGCGAGGCCGCGAGGCGCTGTGCCGACGCCGGCCTCGCGCTGCTGATCGAGCCGATCAACACCCGCGACATCCCGGGCTTCTTCCTCAACACGCAGGCCGAGGCGCACGCGATCGTCGCCGAGGTCGGCGCGCCGAACCTGAAGGTGCAGATGGACCTGTACCACTGCCAGATCGTCGAGGGCGACCTCGCGATGAAGATCCGGCAGTACCTGCCGACCGGCAACGTCGGCCACTTCCAGATCGCGGGCGTGCCGCAGCGGCACGAGCCGGACGTCGGCGAGCTCAACCATCCGTACCTGTTCTCGGTGATCGACGAGCTCGGCTGGGACGGCTGGATCGGTTGCGAGTACCGGCCGCGGGCCGGCACGTCGGCCGGCCTCGGGTGGGTGAAGCCCTACCTGTGACCGCACGCGACGACCGCCCGTCGCGGATCGTCTGCCTGACCGAGGAGACGACCGAGACGCTGTACCTGCTGGGCGAGGAGGCCCGCATCGTCGGCATCTCGGGCTACACCGTGCGGCCCGCGCGGGCGCGACGGGAGAAGCCGAGGGTCTCGGCGTTCACCTCGGCGCGCATCGAGCGCATCGTCGAACTCGAGCCCGACCTGGTGCTCGCGTTCTCCGACATGCAGGCCGACATCGCCGCCGCGCTGGTGCGCGCGGGCCTGCCGGTGCACGTGTTCAACCAGCGTTCGATCGACGGCATCCTCGCGATGGTGCGCACGGTCGGCGACCTGGTCGGCGCGGGCGGGCCCGCCGCGGCGCTCGCGGACGCGCTGCGCGCGAACGTCGACGCGACGCGCGGGCGTGCCGCTGCCCGGCGGCTCAGGCCGCGCGTCTACTTCGAGGAGTGGGACGACCCGCCGATCTGCGGGATCCGCTGGGTGTCGGAGCTGATCGACGCGGCGGGCGGCGTCGACGTGTTCGCCGACCTCGCGCGCTCGCCGGGCGCCCGCGGGCGCATCATCGAGGATCCGGACGAAGTGGTGCGCCGCGCGCCCGACATCGTGATCGGCTCGTGGTGCGGCAAGAAATTCAGGCCGGAGCACGTGCGTGCGCGGTCGGGCTGGGACGCGATCCCGGCGATCCGCGACGGCGCGCTGCACGAGATCAAGTCGCCGGACATCCTGCAGCCCGGGCCGGCGGCGCTGACCGACGGGCTCGCGGCGATCGAGCGGATCGTCGACGACTGGGTCGCCGCGCGGACGCGCTGAGCGAGGCCTGCGCGACGCGTCGTCAGGTGATCGCCGAGTGCACCAGGTTGCAGACGCGGTCGAGCCGCACCGAGTGCCAGGGGTCGGGCACGCGGCTGTTGGTCACGTAGGCGAACGAGAGGCCCGAGTCCGGGTCGGCCCAGCAGTACGACGAG
>JADCHE010000033.1 GCA_020248665.1 Burkholderiales bacterium
CGCGCCGGCCGCGGCGCCGGCCGACGCGCCACTGGCCCCGGCCGCCCCGATCGCCGCGCCGACCGGCCCGTCGGTGGTCGTCGCGACGCAGCGTCCGGCCGAGAAGCACCGCGACCTCTGGCAACGGATGCGTGCCGGCTTCACGATGCCCGAGCTCGGCACTGCGCTGGTCGCCGAGAAGGAGCGCTTCTACCTGCAGCGGCCGGACGCACTGCAGCGGATGTTCGCGCGCGGCGGGCGTTACCTGCACTACATCGTCGAGGAGATCGAGAAGCGCGGCATGCCGATGGAGCTCGCGCTGCTGCCCTTCGTCGAGAGCGCGATGAACCCGGTCGCGCTGTCGTCGGCGCAGGCCGCCGGCCTCTGGCAGTTCATCCCCTCGACCGGCAAGCAGTACGAACTCGCACAGAACTGGTGGGTCGACAACCGCCGCGACGTCGTCAAGTCGACCCACGCCGCGCTCGACTACCTGCAGAAGATCCACGAGATGCACGACCGCGACTGGTTCCTCGCGCTCGCCTCGTACAACTGGGGCGAGAACGCGGTCGCCCGCGCGGTGAAGAACAACCGCGCCAGGGGCCTGCCGACCGACTACCTGTCGCTGAACATGCCGGCCGAGACGCGGCACTACGTGCCGAAGCTGATCGCGCTCAAGCGCATCGTGCTCCGCGCCGACGAGCTCGGCGTGGCCCTGCCGGAGATCCCCAACCGGCCTTACTTCGCGACGATCGAGAAGACCCGCCCGATCGACCTGAAGCTCGCCGCGCAGTTCTCCGGGCTGTCGGTCGACGAGTTCGTCGCACTGAACCCGGCGCACAACCGGCCGGTCATCGCCGCGAGCCGCAACAACGAGATCCGGATTCCCGCCGACCGCGTCGACGAGTTCGTCCGCGCGATGGAGCGCCACGACCGGCAGAACAAGCCCCTCGCCTCGTGGCAGCCGTACACGCTCAAGCCCGGCGAGACGCTGGACGAGGTCGCACGCCGCGGCGGCGTCGGCACCGCCGAGCTGCTGCGCGCCAACGGCCTGTCGGCGAACCGGAAGATCCTGCCGGGCACCCAGCTGATCGCGCCGCAGGCGTCGGTCAAGGACGAGCGCCAGGTCGAGTCGTTCGAGGGCCCGAAGGTCTACGAGCAGGTCACCGTGCCCGCGGTGTACCACCGCGTCGGCAAGCGCGACTCGCTCACGAGCATCGCCGACAGCTACGATGTCGGCGTCGCGCAGCTGCGCGCCTGGAACGGCGCCGTCAAGACCGCGAAGCCCGGCACCAGCGTGCTGGTGCGTCCGGCGACGACGCAGACCGTGCTGAGCGTCGCCGACGGCCCGAGGCGGGTGGTCTCGCGTGCGGCGCTGCCGCAGGCGCCGGTGCAGCTCGCGCAGGCCGAGGAGCCGGCCGCACCCGCACCGCCCGCAGCGCCCGCAGCGCCCGCACCGCGCGCGACCGCCCCGACCGCCCCGCCCGCGAAGACGTCGAAGGCCGCGCCCCGCGCGAAGGCCCCGGCGCCCGTTGCGCGCGCGTCCGCGCCGTCCGGGTCGGTCAAGGCGGTCTACAAGCCGCCGCGCCCGCAGGCGCGGACGCGCGGTACCGCAAGACTGCCGCGCACCTGAGACCGGCCGTCTCGCCCCGCGGGGCGAGACGGTGCGCCGTCGGCCGCGCGGCTCAGTGCGACGCGGCCGCGAGCAGCGTGCGCGTGTAGGCCTCTTGCGGCGCGTCGAACAGCGCCAGCGTCTCGCCGGCCTCCACCACGCGCCCGTCCTTCATCACCAGCACCCGGTGCGCCATCGCGCGGATCACCGCCAGGTCGTGCGTGATGAACAGGTAGCTCAGCCCGTACTTGCGCTGCAGGCCGACCAGCAGCTCGAGCACCTGCTGCTGCACGGACACGTCGAGCGCCGAGGTCGGCTCGTCGAGCAGCAGGAGCTCGGGCTGCAGGATCGCCGCGCGGGCGATCGCGATCCGCTGCCGCTGTCCGCCCGAGAACTCGTGCGGGTACCGCGACAGCACCGCGCCGTCGAGGCCGACCTCGTCGAGCATCGCGACGATCGCGTCGCGGCGCGCGCGCGCATCGAGCTGGGGCCGGTGCAACGCGAGACCCTCGCCGACGATCTGCTCGATCGTCATCCGCGGCGACAGCGCGTTGTACGGGTCCTGGAACACCACCTGCATGCGCCGCCGCATCGGTCGCAGCGCGGCCAGGCCGCACCCGTCGAGCCGCTCGCCGTCGAACGTCAACTCGCCGGACGGCGTGCCGGACGACAGCCGCATCAGCGTCATGCCGAGCGTCGTCTTGCCCGAGCCCGACTCGCCGACGATGCCGACCGTCTCGCCGCGCCGGATCGACACGTCGACGTCGCGCACCGCGTCGAACGGCTTGCGCCCGAACCAGCCCGACTTGAACCAGAAGCGGCAGCCGACCCCGGTGCCGCGCATCAGTTCGGGCGCATCCGCCGGCAGCGGCTCGATCGAGCGCTTCGGGCGGCTGTCGATCAGCTGGCGCGTGTACGGATCCTTCGGCGCGTCGAAGAGCTCCGCGGTCGGCGCGACCTCGAGCAGCCGGCCGCGCCGCATCACGCCGACGCGATCGGCGAAGCGGCGCACCAGAGGCAGGTCGTGCGTGATCAGCAGCACCGACATGCCGATGCGCCGCTGCAGTTCGTCGAGCAGCTCGACGATCTGGCGCTGGATCGTCACGTCGAGCGCGGTGGTCGGCTCGTCGGCGACCAGCAGCTGCGGGCTGCAGGCGAGCGCCATCGCGATCATCGCGCGCTGCCTCTGCCCGCCGGACAGCTCGTGCGGGTAGCTGTCGACGCGCCGCTGCGGCTCGGGGATGCCGGTGAGATCGAGCAGCTCGATCGCCCGCGCGCGCGCCGCCGCGCGGCTCGCACCCTCGTGCAGCATCAGCGTCTCGGCGATCTGGTCGCCCACCGGATACAGCGGGTTGAGCGCGGTCATCGGCTCCTGGAAGATCATCGCGATCTCCCGGCCGCGCACGCCGCGCATCTCGCGCTCCGACAGTCCGGCGAGTTCGCGCCCGCCGAGCGACACGCGCCCGGTGACGCGCGCATCGCCGGCCAGCCGAAGCAGCGACAGCGCGGAGACCGTCTTGCCCGAGCCCGACTCGCCGACCAGCGCGAACTTCTCCCCGCGCGCGATCGTGAACGAGACGCCGTCGACGGCGCGGACCCACCCGGACGGCGCGGCGAACTCGACGGTCAGGCCCTCGACATCGAGCAGCGGGCCGGCGGCGCCGGGGGCGGGATCGCGGGGTAGCGCGCTCATCCGTCAGCCCCGCCTCGTGTCCAGCGCCGTTCGGAGCGCCTCGCCGATGAAGATCAGCAGCATCAGCGTGCCGACCAGCACCCCGAAGGTCGACAGCGTGATCCACCAGGCGTCGAGGTTGGCCTTGCCCTGCGCGAGCAGCTCGCCGAGGCTCGGCGTCGACGGCGGCACGCCAAGCCCGAGGAAGTCGAGGCTGGTGAGCGCGAGGATCGCGCCGCTCATGCGGAACGGCAGGAACGCGATCACCGGCGTGAGGCTGTTGGGCAGCACGTGGCGGCGGATGATCTGCCCCGACGACAGCCCGAGCGCGCGCGCCGCGGTCACGTACTCGAGGTTGCGGTTGCGCAGGAACTCGGCGCGCACGTAGTCCGACAGCCCCATCCAGCCGAAGAGCGACAGGATCACGAGCAGGATCAGCACCCCCGGCTCGAACAGCGACGCGAAGATCAGCAGCAGGTAGAGCTCGGGCATCGAGCCCCAGATCTCGATGAAGCGCTGGAAGGCGAGGTCGATCTTGCCGCCGAAGTAGCCCTGGATCGCGCCGGTGATCACGCCGATCACCACGCCGATCGCGGTCAGCGCGAGGCCGAACAGCACCGACACGCGGAAGCCGTAGATCAGCCGCGCGAGCACGTCGCGGCCGCGGTCGTCGGTGCCGAGCAGGTTGACCGACGAGGGCGGCGCCGGGTTCGGGCTCGGGGAGAAGTAGTTGATCGTGTCGAAGCGATAGGCGTTCGGCGGATAGATCGCCCAGTTGCCGGGCTTGGCGAGCTGCTCGCGGATGAACGGATCGAGGTAGTCGGTGCGGGTGCGGAAATCGCCGCCGAAGGTCGTCTCGGGCAGGTCCTGCCACAGCGGGAAGTGGGTCTTGCCCTGATAGTGCGCGACGATCGGCCGGTCGTTCGACAGCAGCTCGGCCCCCAGGCTCAGCACGACCAGCACCGAGAAGATCCACAGGCTCCACCAGCCGCGCCGGTCGGAGCGGAAGCGCCGCCAGGCACGGGCGGCCGGCGACGGCGACCTCGCGGCCGCGCCGGCGGTCGCCGCCGCGTCCGGTTCGCCCGGTGGCGCGGGCGCGAGCGGTGCGGGCATCACCGCGCTCACGCGCCCTCCCCGCCCGGGCGGCCGCTCATGACGCCGCCTCGAACTTCACGCGCGGGTCGACCCACACGTAGGCAAGGTCGGTGATCAGCTTCGTGACCAGCCCGATCAGCGTGAAGAGGAAGAGCGTGCCCATCACCACCGGGTAGTCGCGCTTCATCACCGACTCGTATGACAGGAGCCCGAGCCCGTCGAGCGAGAAGAGCGTCTCGATCAGCAGCGAGCCGGTGAAGAACGCGCCAACGAAGGCAGCCGGGAAGCCGGTGACCAGCGGGATCAGCGCGTTGCGGAACACGTGCTTGTAGAGCACCGTGCGCTCGGAGAGGCCCTTCGCGCGCGCGGTCAGCACGTACTGGCGGCGGATCTCCTCGAGGAAGGTGTTCTTGGTCAGCATCGTGGTGACCGCGAAGCTGCCGACGACCATCGCGGTGACCGGCAGCGCGATGTGCCACAGGTAGTCCATCGCCTTGCCCAACGCCGACAGGCTCTCGAAGTCGTCGCTGGTGAGACCACGCAGTGGGAAGAGCTGCCAGAAGCTGCCGCCACCGAACAGCACCAGCAGCACCACGCCCAGCACGAAGCTCGGGATCGCGTAGCCGGCGAGGATCGCGGTGGAGGTGGCCAGGTCGAAGCGCGAACCGTGCCGTACCGCCTTCGCGATGCCGAGCGGGATGCTGACCAGGTACGAGATGAAGAAGGTCCACAGCCCCAGGCTGACCGACACCGGCAGCTTCTCCTTCACCAGTTCCCAGACGCTCTTGTGGTGGAAGTAGCTGGTGCCGAGATCGAAGCGCGCGAAGCGCTTGAGCATCTCCCAGAAGCGCACGTGCGCCGGCTGGTCGAAGCCGTAGAGTTTCCTGATTTCCTCGATCTTCGCCGGGTCCACGCCCTGCCGGCCGCGGTAGGCGTTGTCGCTCGTCGCGACCTCGCCGGCCTGGCCGCGCCCGCGCAGCTCCTGCAGCAGCTGCTCGACCGGGCCGCCGGGCACGAACTGCATCACCGCGAAGGTGATCAGCAGGATCCCGAGCAGCGTCGGGACCATCAGCAGCACGCGCTTGACGATGTACGCGAGCACCTAGCGCTTCTCCGCCTCGGGCTTGAGCCACCATGTCTTCAGCAGCCAGTTCGACGCCGGGTAGAACTTCGGCATCGTCTGGGGGTGGGCGAGCGTGTCGCGGAATGCGACCCGGTGCGTCGGCGCGTAGAAGTGCGGCACCAGGTACCAGCCGTGGCGCAGCACGCGGTCGAGCGCGCGCGCGGCCGCGACCAGCTCGGCGCGGCTGCCGCTCTGCAGCAGCTTCTGCACGATCGCGTCGACCGCCGGGTCGCGCACGCCGGAGGCGTTGTCCGAGCCCTTCTCGTCGGCGGCCGTGCTGGTGAAGCGCTCGACGAGCTCGTTGCCCGGCGTCTGGCTGGCCGGCATCGAGATCACCGTGACGTCGAAGTCGAACTCGTCGAGCCGCTTCTGGAAGAGCACCGGGTCGGTCACCCGAAGATTCGCGCGAATGCCGAGCTTCTCGAGGTTGCGCGCCCAGGGCACCGCGATCCGCTCGAGCGCCTTGGAGTACGACAGCACCTCGAACTCGAAGGGTTCGCCCTTCGCGTTGCGCAGCCGCCCGTCGTCGGCGACCATCCAGCCGGCCTCCTTCAGCAGCGCGAGCGCGGTGCGCAGGTTCTCGCGCAGCGAGTGCGGCGGCTCTGTGTCCGGCGGCACCGGCGCCTCGCCGAAGACCTCGGGCGACAGCCGGTCGCGCAGCGGCTCGAGCACCGCCATCTCGTCCGGGCCGGGCAGCCCCTTCGCCTGCATCTCGCTGTTGGTGAAGTAGCTCGGGCTGCGAACGTACTGGCCGTAGAACACCTGTCGGTTCATCCACTCGAAGTCGAAGGCGTGCGCGAGGGCAAGGCGTACCCGCCGGTCGCCGAACAGCGGCCGTCGGGTGTTCATCGAGAAGCCCTGGATGCCGGCGCTGTTCGAGTGGACGAACTCCTTCTTCAGGATCTCGCCCGAGCGGTACTTCGGCCCCGCGTGGCCGCGCGCCCAGTTCTTCGCGGAATTCTCGTTGATCCAGTCGAACTGGCCGGCCTTGAAGCCCTCGAGCCGCGCGACCTCGTCCTTGAAGTACTTGTAGGCCACGCGTTCGAAGTTGTACATGCCGCGCCGCGTCGGCAGTTCGTTCGCCCAGTAGTCGGCGCGCCGCTTGTACGTGATCGAGCGCCCCCAGTCGGCGCGCTCGACCACGTACGGGCCGCTCGCGATCGGCGCATCCTGCACCACCTGGTCGAACGGCTTGCCGCCGCCCCACTTGCGCGAGAACACCGGCAGCGAGCCGAGGATCATGTGCAGCTCGTGGTTGCGGCGCTTGAACTCGAAGCGCACCGTGCGCTCGTCGACGACGACCACCGCCTTCACGTCGCCAAAGAGGTTCCGGTATCGCGGATGGGCGAGCTTGCCCATCAGCGTGTCGAACGAGTGCTTGACGTCGGCCGCGAGCACCGGGTCGCCGTTGGAGAAGCGCGCCTTCGGGTTCAGGCGGAACGTGATCGACAGGCCGTCGGGCGCGAAGCTCATGCTCTCGGCGAGCAGCCCGTAGACCGAGAACGGCTCGTCGTCGGCCTGCTCGGTCAGCGTGTCGAACATCAGCGCGCCGACGCCTGCCGCGACCACGCCCTTCAGCGTGAACGGGTTGAGCTTGTCGAACGAGCCGAAGCCGTCGAGGGTCAGCGTGCCGCCGCGCGGGGCGTCCGGGTTCACGTAGTCGAAGTGGCCGAAGCCGGACGGGTACTTCGGCTCGGCCCCCCAGGCCATGCCGTGGACGAAGGCGCCGGGGGCCGGGTCGGCGGGCGCCGCGGCGGGCGCGGACGACGGGGCCGGCGACGGGGCCGAGGACGGCGACGGGGCCCCAGTGCCCTGCGCGTAGGCCGACAGCGCGGCCGAGAGCAGCCCCGCCGCGAGCCCCCGCGCGACCCATCGTGCGACAATCGTCATAGCGAAAATTCTATCGGAGTCTCGGATGTTCCTGTCCGGCAAACGCATCCTGATCATGGGCTTGCTGTCGAACCGCTCGATCGCGTACGGCATCGCGCGCGCGTGCCGGAACCAGGGCGCCGAGCTCGCGTTCACCTACCAGAACGAGCGCTTCAAGGACCGCGTGACCGAGATGGCGGCCGAATTCGGCTCCGACGCGGTCTTCGCGTGCGACGTCGCCGAGGACGCGCAGATCGCGGCGCTGTTCGACGCACTGTCGAAGCGCTGGGACGGGCTCGACGGCCTGGTCCACGCGATCGCCTACGCGCCGCGCGAGGCGATCTCGGGCGACTTCTTCGACGGACTCTCGCGCGAGGCCTTCCGGATCGCCCACGACGTGTCGGCCTACAGCTTCGCCGGCGTCGCGCAGGCGGCCCGCCCGCTGATGGCCGGGCGAAAGGGGGCGCTGGTCACGCTGTCGTACCTCGGCGCGGTCCGCTCGGTGCCGCACTACAACGTGATGGGGATGGCGAAGGCCTCGCTCGAGGCGAGCGTGCGCTACATGGCCTCCTCGCTCGGGCCGCAGGGCACGCGGGTCAACGGCATCTCGGCGGGCCCGATCAAGACGCTCGCGGCGTCGGGCATCAAGGGCTTCTCGAAGCTGCTCGACTACGCCGAACAGCACGCGCCGCTGCGCAAGAACGTGACGATCGACGAGGTCGGCAACGTCGCTGCGTTCCTGCTGTCCGACCTCGCCTCGGGCGTCACCGGCGAGATCACCTACGTCGACGCCGGCTTCTCGATCGGCAGCGGGATGCCCTCGGCCGAGTAGGCCCGCTCGGCCGGACAGCCCGGCGACGGGTGCGGTACGCTCGTGCGCCCGTAGCGCGCGGCCCCCCTCGCGCGGCCTCGACCCACGCCCTCCACGGAGACACCCCGATGCGCAGCCCCGCCGAGCCCGCCCTCCCCGCACGGGCCGCGCGTCCGCTCCGGACCGCCGCCGCCGTGCTCGCCCTGGTCGTGCTCGCCAGCTGCGCGGCGCTGCGCACGGAGGCCCCGACCTGCCCGGGCGACGCCGAGATCGCAGAGATGGCGCGCCGCTACGTCGCGCTCGAGCCGGCGACCAACCCGCTCGAGTCGATGACGATGGAGGGCGCCGTCTGTGGCCGCGACAAGCTGGTGCGGGCGCTCGGCGCCACGCAGGGCCGCGTGGTCGGCTACAAGGCGGGCCTGACGAACCCGGCGGTCCAGAAGCGCTTCAACTGGACCGCGCCGGTGCGCGGCACGCTCTTCGAGCGCGGGCTGCTGGCCGACGGCGCCGAGGTGCCGGCGAAGTTCGGCGCGCGGCCGCTCTTCGAGGCCGACATGGTGGTCGAGGTCGGCAGCAGCGCGATCCACGACGCGAAGACCCCGCTGCAGGTGCTCGGCGCGCTGCGCGCGATCCGGCCGGCGCTCGAGCTGCCCGACCTGGTGGTGCAGGACCCGACGAAGATCAGCGGCCCGGGCATCACCGTGATCAACGTCGGCGCGCGGCTGATGGTGCTCGGCGCGCCGATCCCGGCGAGCGCCGACCCGAGGCTCGCCGACGCGCTGCGCGACATGACGGTGCGCGTCGTCGACGGCACCGGCAAGGAGCTCGACTCGGGCAAGGGTTCGGCGATCCTCGAGCACCCGCTCAACGCGGTCATCTGGCTCGCCGAGGACCTGCGCCGCGCCGGCATCGTGCTCGAGCCCGGCGACCTGCTGTCGCTCGGCTCGTTCTCGCGGCTGATGCCGCCGCAGCCGGGTACCGCGGTGCGTGCGGTCTACGAGGGCCTGCCCGGGAATCCGTCGGTGTCGGTGCGCTTCCGCTGAGCCGGCCCACGACATGCTGCGACCGGGGAGCCCACCCGAGCAGACCCGGGACTTGCTGCTGCGGGTCCTGTCGGTGCAGGCCTCGCTCGCCGGCTTCTCGATCGCCGCGATCGGGCTGATGCGCTTCAGCGCCCGGTCGGCGGCCTTCTCGAGCTTCGCGGACGACCTGCTGGGCGCGTGCGCGCTGGTGTTCCTGGTGTCGACCTACCTGAGCTTCTGGGCGTTGCGCACCCGCAGCGACGCGCGGATGCAGCGGCTCGCGCGCGTGGTCGACGCGCTGTTCCTCGCGGGGCTGACCGGTCTCGTGGGGGCGGGCTTCCTGATCCTGTACGCGGTCGCCTGAGTTCGGACCGGGCACGGCGCGCCGCGCGGCACCGGCCCCTGGGATCACCCCGGTCCGCCGGGTCCCGCGGCGGTCGACGGCACCAGCGCGGGCATCGACTTCGCCCGGCGCTCCAGCCACCAGCCGGCCTGCGGCGGCACCAGCGAGAACGGGTCGACGCCGAGCTTCGCGGCCGCGTCCATCGCCCAGTTCGGGTTCCACAGCATCTCGCGCGCGAGCGCGATCAGGTCGGCGTCGCCGTCGCGCAGCACGCGCTCGGCCTGCGAGGGGTGGACGATCAAGCCGACCGCCATCGCGCGCACGTCCGCCTCGCGCCGGATCGCACGTGCGAACGGCACCTGGTAGCCGTAGCCGATCGGCGCGCTGGAGACCGGCTTCGGCGTGATGCCGCCGGCACTGCAGTCGATCACGTCGACGCCGAGCGCGCCGAGTTGCCGGGCGAGCGCGACGCTGTCGGCTGGCGCCCAGCCGGCGTCGTCGTCGATCGACAGGCGCACGAAGAGCGGCTTGCCCGCGGGCCATGCGGCGCGCACCGCCTCGGCGAGCTCGAGGGCGAAGCGCATCCGCTTCCCGGGCGTGCCGCCGTAGGCGTCGTCGCGGCGGTTCGCCTGCGGCGACAGGAACTCGTGCAGCAGGAAGCCGTGCGCGCCGTGGATCTCGACCATGTCGAAGCCCGCCGCGTCGGCGCGGCGCGTCGCCGCGACCCACGCGTCGATCACGTCGCCGATCTCGGCGACCGACAGCGCGCGCGGCACCGGCGAGGCGTCGTCGGCGGCGATCGCGCTCGGCGCGACCAGCTCCCACGCGTCCCAGTCGGCGACGCCCGCGCTCGCGCGCTCGAGCGGCCGGCCGCCCTCCCACGGCCGCCCGACCCGCGCCTTGCGCCCCGAGTGGCCGAGCTGGATGCCGCAGGCCGCACCGCACTCGTGCACCAGGTCGACGATGCGCGCGAGCCCGGGCACGAACGCGTCGTCCCACAATCCGAGGTCGCCGACGGTGCCGCAGCCGCGCCGCTCTTCGTGCGCCTGTCGATCGACGACGACGCCGGCTGGGCGCCAGCCGACAGCGTCGCGCTCGCCCGGCAACTCGGCGCGCTCGGCGTCGACGTGATCGA
>JADCHE010000034.1 GCA_020248665.1 Burkholderiales bacterium
CATGGTGCGCACGAGGTCGCCCGCCGCGCCCGGCCAGCGTGCCGCCAGCACCGCGTCGACGCGTGCGCGCTCGAGCGTCGCGACGATCCGCGCGCGCAGCGCCGCGT
This sequence comes from Burkholderiales bacterium, assembly GCA_020248665.1. Classification (GTDB taxonomy): domain Bacteria; phylum Pseudomonadota; class Gammaproteobacteria; order Burkholderiales; family Burkholderiaceae_E; genus UBA4615. The sequence continues at coordinate 108 of JADCHE010000034.1, forward strand.
GCGCGGGGCGCACGGCGTGCGACCCGTCGCGTGCCGGCGGCATGCTTTCGCTGCGCAGCACCTCCCGCAGCACCGCGATCCGCCACGCCCGCGTCACGTCGTCGCCCCCGGCCGTGCCGATCCGTATCGTGCCCGCGTCGTCGCCCGCGCGCGGCAGCCGCGCCGACGCGACCGGCAGCCCGCAGCGCACGAGCCGCAGCGGCCGCCCTGCGATCGCGTGGGCGAACAGCGCGAGCGCGCGGTGCGTGGCATCGAACGCGTCGTCCGGCGACGCGCCGCCGGTCACGGCAGCAGCACGTCGCAGACGTCGGCGATCGCCCGCCGGACGTCCGCGTCCTCGGTCAGCGCGCGTGCGATCGCGACGTCGCAGGCGCGGCGCGGTGCGATGCCGCCGGCGATCAGGCGGCCGGCGTGCACCAGCAGTCGCGTGCCGACGCCGTCGTCGAGGCCGTGGCCCTCGAGGTGGCGCAGCCGCTCGCCGATCAGTGCGAGCCGTCGCGCGGCGTCCGCGTCGAGGCCGGTCTCGTGCGCGACGATCGTCGCCTCTGCGTCGGGCGACGGATAGGCGAAGTCGAGCGAGACGAAGCGCTGGCGCGTCGAGGCCTTGAGCGCCTTGCCCGCGGCCGCGTGCCCCGGGTTGTACGAGACGACGAGCATGAAGTCGGGATGCGCGTCGAGCAGCTCGCCGGTCTTCTCGATCGGCAGCACGCGGCGGTGGTCGGTCAGCGAGTGGATCACGACGGTGGTGTCGCGCCGTGCCTCGACGACCTCGTCGAGGTAGCAGACCGCGCCGCTGCGCACCGCGCGGGTGAGTGGCCCGTCGCGCCAGACGGTCGCGTCGTCGGCCAGCAGCCAGCGGCCGACGAGGTCGGTCGCGGTCAGGTCCTCGTGGCAGGACACGGTGACCAGCGGTACCTCGAGCGCGCGCCGCGGCGTGTCCGCCTCGCGGTAGAGCCGCCAGGCCATGTGCTCGACGAAGCGGGTCTTGCCGCAGCCGGTCGGGCCGCGCAGCAGCACCGGCAGGCGCGCCGCGCACGCGGCCTCGAACAGCGCGACCTCGTCGCCGGTCGGCAGGTACCAGGGCTCGCACCCGAGGCGGGCGCCGTCGTCGCGCGGAGGGGTCGGGTCGGTCATGGTGCGTACCGAGTCTGCCACGAGCGGGCGGCCCGCGGGTCGTGCGATGATCGGGCGAGGAGGGGACGCCATGTCGGAACACGCCGCCGGTCCGGGGCTCGCGACGGACCGCGCGATCGGCTTCATGAACGGGCTCGACGCGCTGTTCCTGTACCTCGAGAGCCCGGAGACGCCGATGCATGTCGGCTCGATGCACCTCTTCGAGCCGCCCGAGGGGTTCATCGGCGATTTCGCGGCCGCGGTCCGCGCGCACCTCGGCGCGCGGCTCGACCGTGCCGACGTGCTGACCCGCCGGCTTGCGCCGATGCCCCTCGGCGTCGCCAATCCCGCCTGGATCCGCGCCGCCGAGGTCGACCTCGACCACCACGTGCGGCGGCTGCGGCTGCCGCCGCCCGGCACGATGGCCCAGTTCCACGACCTCGTCGGCAGCCTGCACGCGCGGCTGCTGGACCGCACGCGGCCGCTGTGGGAGATGGTCGTCGTCGAGGGCCTGCAGTCGGGTCGGATCGGGTTCTACGCGAAGGTCCACCATGCCGGGCTCGACGGTCAGGCCGGCGTCGCGCTCGCGCAGGCGATCTACGAGGTGACCGCGCGCCACGGCGCGGCGTCGGTCGACGGGCCGGCGCCCGCACCCGTGCCCGCCCGCGACGAGCCCGGTGCGATCCGCGTCGCCGTCGCCGGCCTGCGGCACAACGCGACGCAGCTGGTCGAGCTCGGCGCGCGCCTGCCCGGCCTCGCGCGCACGATCGCGCAGGCGGTGCTGCCCGGCGTGTCGGGCGCCAGCGCCGGCGCGCTCCTCGGGGGGGGCGACCTGCTCGCGCCGCGCACGCCGCTCAACGTCGCGATCTCGCGGCGGCGCGCGTTCGCGACGGTGTCGGTGCGGCTCGAACGCGCCCGCGCGATCGCGCAGGCGCACGACGCTTCGCTGAACGACGTCGTGCTCGCGGCCTGCGGCGACGCGCTGCGCGGCTGGCTCGACGCGCGCGGCGCGCTGCCCGACGCGCCGATGCTCGCCGCGGTGCCGGTGTCGCTGCGGCAGAAGGGCGACGCACAGTCGAACACCCAGGCGATGATGGCCCGCATGTCGCTCGAGACGCAGCGCGACGATCCGCTCGAGCGGCTGCGCCGCATCCGCGACGCGTCGACGCGCCTGAAGGGCACGCTGCGGGAGGTGAAGGGTTCGGTGCCCACCGAGTTCCCGTCGCTCGGCCTGCCGTGGCTCGGCAACGCGCTCGCCGCGGTCTGGGGCCGCACGCGTCTCGCCAACCGCCTGCCGCCGCTCGCCAACATCGTCGTCTCGAACGTGCCGGGTCCAGCGGTGCCGCTCTACCTGCTCGGCGCACGGATGCTGACGTACTGGCCGGTGTCGATCCCGGTCCACTCGATGGCGCTGAACGTCACCGTGCAGAGCTACGCGGGCTCGCTCGACTTCGGCCTGATCGCCTGCCGCCGCGCGGTGCCCGACGTCGACGACATCGCGGCGCGGATCGGCGCGGCTTTCGACGCCCTGGAGTCGGCCGGCGCGCCGCCGAAGCGCGCGCCCCGTCGTCCCGCGCGTCCCCGCCGTCGTGCGGCCGGCGACCCGGAGGCCGCCTGAGGATGGCGACGCGCCGCGACGGCTCGGGCCCGCCGAGACTGCTCTGGACCGCGCTCGAGTACCGCGCGCTGCTCGAGATGGCGCTGCTGCCGTCGTCGCTGCCCCTGCTGCTGTCGGCGCCGCGCGGCGACGGCCATCCGGTGCTGCTCGTGCCCGGCTTCGTCGGGGACGCCAGCTCGATGGCCGGGCTCAAGCTGTACCTGCGCAACCGCGGCTACGCGGTCGACGACTGGGGCCTCGGGCGCAACGTCGGCTTCCAGCGCAAGCACGCGCGCGCGCTCGAGCAGAAGGTCCGCTTCCTGCACCATCGGCACGGCCGCAAGGTCAGCCTCGTCGGCTGGAGCCTCGGCGGCGTGTTCTCGATGTTCGCCGCGCACCAGGTCTCCGAGTGCGTGCGCGCCGTGATCACGCTCGGCAGCCCGGTCAGCAGCGACCCGCAGCGCAGCGACTCGCCCGCGGTGGTCAAGGCGCTGTACCGGCTCGTCGCCCATCCGATGGGGCCGGTCGCGCACGCCGCGCACGTCGACGCGCGGGTGCTGCGACGTCCGCCGCCGATGCCGGTCTCGTGCCTCTACTCGGAGACGGACGGCGTCGTGCCGCCGCACGAGGCGACGATCGACGGCGAAGCGGCGATGCACGAGAACATCCGCGTGCCGGGCAGCCACGTCGGGCTGGGCTTCAACGCGCTGGTGCTGTGGATCGTCGCCGAGCGGCTCTCGCAGCCCGAGGGGGGGTGGCGGCCGTTCGATCCGAAGGGGCTGCCGGGGCAGCTGTACCGGCTGCTGACGCCTTCGTCGGTGCCGACCTGACGCGGCGCCGCACGGGCTTCGCGCGCGCCTGCGCGGCGGCCGTGGCGGCGTCGGCGCGCGCGAGGTACTCCTGGAAGCTGTCGCGCACGCACTGCGCGAAGAACGCGGGGTCGGGCAGCTGCTCGCGGCACGCGGTCGGCGAGACGATCAGCATCTCGTCGTAGCTGGTCACCGCGAACACCAGCCCCATGCCGTCGGCGATCGGCATGATCGCGGAGAAGTAGGTCATCCGCGCGCCGCCGAGGAAGAGCGGCTCCGCGGGTCCGGGCACGTTCGCGATCGTGCAGTGCGCGAGCGGCGCGCGCCGCCCCGCGCCGGTCGCGACGCCGCCGAGCAGCTTCGCCGCGAGCGCGAGCGTCGCGGCCGGCGTGTGCCGCTCGACGTCGGTCAGCTCGCGCGCCGGGATCGCGCGGCCCGCGGCCTCCGACTCGACGGCCTGCCGGTGCAGCCACCGCAGGCGCTCCACGGGGTCCGCGAGGTCCGTACCGAGCGACACCCGCATCAGCACCAGCTCGGTCTCGGGCTCGCCCGCCTCGATGCGCAGCGTCGCCGGCGCGATCGCCGACAGGCTCGCATCGGGCAGCTCGCCGGTGTGCTGCAGGTAGCGCCGCAGCCCGCCGGCGCAGACCGCGATCACCGCCTCGTTGACCGTGGCGCCGTCGACGAGCGCCCGGATCCGCCGGAAGTCGGCGAGCGGGAAGCGCCGCGTCTCGAACACGCGGTGCGGCGAGACGATCGCGTTGAAGCGCGTGACCGGCATCGTCTCCGGCCGCAGCAACGCGTCGGACACCAGGCTCGCGGCCGCCGGCGCGATGCGCGCGGCGAGCTGCGCGAGCGGCCGCGCGAGCCGCAGCGGCGAGGTCAGGTTGCTGACGAGGCTGCGGCTCAGCAGCGCGAGCGTGCCCGGCGGCGACTCCGGGAACCACGGCTCGGGCGGCTCGGGCGGCGGCGGCGTCGCCGTCGTGTCGTGCAGCAGCATCGTCAGCTCGGGCCCCGCGTCGAGGTCGATCGCGGCGTGATGGATCTTGGTGAGCAGCGCGAAGCTGCCGCGCGGCAGCTCGAGCAGCCCGTCGAGGCCCTCGATCACGTGGATCTCCCACAGTGGGCGCGAGAGGTCGAGCGGGCGCGCGTGGATCCGCGAGGCCTGGATGCAGAATTGGCGCCAGTCGCCGGGCGCGGGCAGCGCGATGTGCCGGACGTGGTACTCGAGGTCGAAGCGCTCGTCCTCGATCCAGTACGGATAGTCGAGCTCGAGCGGCATGCGCAGCAGCTTGCGGCGGAACACCGGCGAGCGGTGCAGCCTCCCCTCGATGTGCGCGAGGATGTGCTTGAAGCGGACCTTGCCGCCCGGTGCGGTCGAGGGGTCGTAGATGTGGACGAGCGTGACGTTCGCGTTCGCGTTGCCGGTGTCGGCGTAGAGGAACCGGGCGTCGCGCCCGCGCAGCTGTCTCATGCGACCAGCATGCCCGAGGGCGGACGCGGTCGCAACGCGGGCCGCCGGGCGGTCCAGCCCGGCTGATACACTTCGCGCCGACCCATGGACACCTCCCCCGAACTGCCCCGCGAGGTCGCCCGCCGCCGTACCTTCGCGATCATCTCGCACCCCGACGCCGGCAAGACGACGCTCACCGAGAAGCTGCTGCTGTTCGGCGGCGCGATCCAGCTCGCCGGGACGGTCAAGGCGCGGAAGAGCGCGCGCCACGCGACCTCCGACTGGATGGAGGTCGAGAAGCAGCGCGGCATCTCGGTCGCCAGCTCGGTCATGCAGTTCGAGTACGACGGCTGCGTGTTCAACCTGCTCGACACGCCCGGCCACCAGGACTTCTCCGAGGACACCTACCGCGTGCTGACGGCGGTGGACTGCGCGGTGATGGTGGTCGATGCGGCCAAGGGCGTCGAGGCGCAGACGATCAAGCTGCTCGAGGTCTGCCGGCTGCGCGACACGCCGATCGTCACCTTCGTCAACAAGCTCGACCGCGAGGTGCGCGAGCCGCTCGAGCTGCTCGACGAGATCGAGTCGGTGCTCAAGATCAAGTGCGCGCCGGTCACCTGGCCGGTGGGCGCGGGCAAGCGCTTCCGCGGCGTCTACCACCTGCTGCGCGACGAGGTGCTGCGCTTCGCCCCCGGCGAGGAGCGCGCGAACCAGACCGTCGAGGCGATCTCCGGGAAGGCGCTCGCCGAGCTCGACGCCGCGTTCCCGCAGGAGATGTCGGCGATGCGCGACGAGATCGAGCTGGTGCGCGGCGCGGGCTCGGAGTTCTCGCTGCCGGAGTTCCTCGCCGGCCGCCAGACGCCGGTGTTCTTCGGCTCGGGCATCAACAACTTCGGCGTGCGCGAGATCCTGCGCGCGCTGGTCGACTGGGCGCCGCCGCCGCAGCCGCGCGACGCGGGCACGCGCGCGGTCGCGCCGGTCGAGCCCGGCTTCACCGGCTTCGTGTTCAAGATCCAGGCGAACATGGACCCGAAGCACCGCGACCGGATCGCGTTCCTGCGGGTGTGCTCGGGTCGCTACGACCCGGGCATCAAGGTCTGGCACCGGCGGCTCGCGCGCGAGATGAAGGTGCAGAACGCGCTGACCTTCATGGCCAACGAGCGCTCGCTGATGGAGGTCGCGTACGCGGGCGACATCATCGGGCTGCACAACCACGGCAACCTGCAGATCGGCGACACGCTGACCGAGCAGAACGAGCCGCTCGGCTTCACCGGCATCCCGTACTTCGCGCCCGAGCTGTTCTCGCGCGCACGGCTGCGCGATCCGCTGAAGAGCAAGCAGCTGCTCAAGGGGCTGCAGCAGCTCGGGGAGGAGGGCGCGGTGCAGGTCTTCGAGCCCTTCGTCGACTCGACGCCGCTGCTGGGCGCGGTCGGCCAGCTGCAGTTCGAGGTGGTCGAGCACCGGCTGAAGACCGAGTACGGCGTCGAGGCGACCTTCGAGCGTGCGGGCATCGACTCGGCGCGCTGGGTCACCTGCGACGACGACCAGGTGCTGCGCGAGTTCCAGCGCGCGCAGCAGATGAAGCTCGCCAAGGACGTCGACGGCAACCTCGTGTACCTCGCCGACAGCGGCGTGAACCTGCGGCTCACGCGGGAGCGCTGGCCGAAGGTCCGCTTCCACGCGACCCGCGAGCACGGTCGGCGGATCGCCGCCTAGGCCGCACCCCATGGCGACCACGCGCGAGGGTCCGGACGGCGGCCTGCTGCCGATGGTCGTCGCCGGCTTCGTCTGCGTGCTGGTCGGCTTCACCAGCTCGTACGCGATCGTCGTGCAGGCCGCGCTTGCGATGGGGCTCGACGCCGCGCAGCTCGCGACGATGACCGCCGCGCTCGCGCTCGGCATGGGCGTGACCACGCTGCTGCCCAGCCTGTGGCTGCGGATCCCGGTGGTGACCGCCTGGTCGACGCCGGGCGCCGCGCTGCTCGCGGTGTCGCTGCCCGGCGTGCCGCTCGCCGAGGCGATCGGCGCGTTCGTCGCGTGCGCGGTGCTGCTGACGCTCGCCGGCGCAACCGGCCTCTTCGAGCGCTGGATGAACCGCATCCCGATGTCGATCGCGAGCGCGCTGCTCGCCGGCGTGCTGCTGCGCTTCGGGCTCGACGCGTTCGCGGGGCTGCAGGTCCAGCCGGTGGTGGTCGGCGCGATGCTCGCGACCTTCCTCGTCGTGCGCCGGGTCTCGCCGCGCTGGGCGGTGCCCGCGACGTTGCTCGCAGGCCTCGTGGCGGTGCTTGCCGGCCCGGGCCTCGCGACGGTCGCGGGCGGCGTGGCCGCGGCGTCGGTCGCGCCGCTCGCATGGCCGCCGTCGTTCTCCGCGGCGACGCTGCTCGGCGTGGCGCTGCCGCTCTTCGTGGTCACCATGGCCTCGCAGAACCTGCCGGGGGTCGCGGTGCTGAAGGCCTCGGGCTACGGCGGGGCTCCGATCTCGCGGCTGCTGACGATCGTCGGCGTCGCGACGCTGCTGCTGGCGCCGTTCGGTGCGTTCGCGCTGAACCTCGCAGCGATCAGCGCCGCGCTGTGCATGGCCTCCGACGTCCACCCCGATCCGCTGCGACGCTGGGTCGCCGCCGCCTTCGCGGGCACGTTCTACGTCGCGATCGCCGCGTTCGCGGGTCCGCTCGCCGCCTTGTTCGCGGCGCTGCCGCGCGAGATGGTCATCGGCATCGCCGGCCTCGCGCTGCTGCCGACGATCGGCCGCGGCCTGCAGGCGGCGGTCGCGAACGAGCACGAGCGTGAGCCGGCGCTGGTCACGTTCCTCGTCACCGGGTCGGGCGTCGTGCTGTGGGGCGTCGGCTCGGCCTTCTGGGGCGTGGTGTTCGGCGTGGCCGCGCTGATCGCCTGGCGGCCGCGGGCGGGCTGAGCGCGCGCCCCGCGGCGGCCGGTACGCGGATCGACGGCGAGCGGGCACGCGTGTTGCGCGCCGATGCGGCGCACGGTTCTCCTGGGGGATGCGGACGATGGACCTGATCCTGTGGCGGCACGCGCAGGCCGAGGATGGCCCGCCCGACCTCGAACGGCGGCTCACCGCGCGCGGGCGCGAGGACGCGAAGCGCGTCGGCGCGTGGCTGCGGGAGCGCCTGCCGTCGGCCGGCGTGCGCGTGCTGAGCAGCCCCGCGGTCCGTGCGCGGCAGACCGCGGACGCGCTCGGCCTGCGCTACGACGTGATCGGCGCGCTCGCACCGGGCGCCATGGCCGCCGAGGCGATCGCGGCGAGCGGCTGGCGCGACGAGGCCGACGGCGGCGACGGCACCGTGATCCTCGTCGGCCACAACCCGTGGATCGGCGAGGCCGTGGCACGGCTGGTCGGCGGCTGCGACGACGGCTGGGCGGTCAGGAAGGGCGGCGCGTGGTGGCTGTCGCGCCGCGATGAGGACGTGCTGGTGCGGGCGGTGGTGTCGCCGGAACTGCTGAGGTAGCGGCGTGACGCGGGGCGCGCCGTGCGTCCGTCCCTCGGGTCGTCCTCCCCGGCGTCGCTACCTTCCGCCCGCCTGCCTCGGTCCCGTCGAGCGCCGGACCGTCGATTCGCGGCGCGGCCGCGGCGCGGTCGACACCTCCCGCAGGCAGCGGACCAGCGCCGCCACGTCCGGATCGGCCTCGTACGAGGGCGCCGCGAACGCGGTGACCTGCAGCGGGATCGCGAGCGCGTCGGCCAGCGCGGGCGCGACGCTGCGGACGGCGCCCCGTGCCTCCAGGCGCGCGGCGAGCCGGCCCGACGTGAGCGCGACGGCGCCGAGCGAATCGACCAGCGCGACGACCACGTCGGCCGACAGCGCCTCGACCACCACCGGCGGCGCGGGCCCGCCCAGCCGCCGCAGCGCGCGGTCGAACGCGGTCCGTGTCGGATGCCCCGTCGGCATCAGCACCCAGGGGGCGGCGATCGCACGCGTCCAGTCGGGCGCGCGCTGGCGGGCGAGCGGGTGTCCCGGCGCGACGATCAGCCGCATCGCATCGTCGTAGAGCGGCACGCTCTCGACGCCTTCGGGGAAGGTGGCGCGGACCCGCGCACCGAGGATCAGGTCGAGCCGCCCGGCGACCAGCTGCGGCAACAGCATGCCGGTCGGGCCGTCGATCACCCGGACCGTTGTGGACGGCCGCAGCGCCCGCAGTCGTGCGATCGCGTCGGCGCCGAGCGTCCAGCCCGAGGTCGGCATCATGCCGACGTTGAGCACCCGCATCGCCACGTCCGAGGGCTGGCGCAGCTCGTCGCCGGCGCGCTCGATCTCGCCGAGCGCCGCGCGCGCGGCCCGGATCAGCGTCGTGCCCGCGGCCGTCGGCGACAGGCCCCTCGGCGTGCGTTCGAAGAGCGGCATCCCGACCGAGCGCTCGATCTCCGCCAGCGCCTTCGACAGCGCGGGCTGGGTCACGTGCAGCAGGCGCGCCGCGCGGGTCAGGCGTCCGGCGTCGTCGATCGCCACGAGCAGACGCAGGTGACGCAGCCGGATGTCGCGGTTGATGTAGTCGGTGATGCTCATCGCGTCCGGTGGAGGGTCGTCGGGTCGCCCGGCGGGGCATGACCGAAAGGTTATACCGCAAGCAGGAAATATCAGTCGTCAACTCCGGGCGCCGGTGCGAGGATCGTCCCGAACGAGGAGGAGACGCGTGATGCACGCACTCGAGGCACCGGTCGGGGAGGCCGGGTCCGCGGTCGACCACGGCCCGTTCCGGGCCGCGCCGCTGTCCCCGGCGATCGGGGCACGGATCGAGGGCCCGCGGCTCACCGAGCTCGACGCCCGGGGCGTCCAGGCGCTGCGCGATGCGCTGTGGCGCTACGGCGTGCTGTTCGTGCCGGGCCAGCACCTCGATCACCACGAGCACAAGCGCGTGGCCGCCTGGTTCGGCGACGCCCTCGAGGTCCATGCGCACGGCCGCACGCTCGCCGAGCAGGGGCATCCGGAGGTGCTGGTCATCCAGAAGTCGCCCGAGGCCGGCCGCGCCACCACCACCGACGTCTGGCACCACGACGTCACCGGCCGCGAGCATCCGAACCTGGCGTCGGTGCTGCAGGCCGAGCACGTGCCCTTCGGGGCGGACACGATGTGGGCGAGCACCGCGGCGGCGTTCGAGAGGCTGCCCTTCGCGCTGAAGCTCGCGTACCTGAACCTCGACGTCGACCACGACACGCTCTACGGGCTGCTGCGCCACGGTCAGATCCGGTCGGGCGCCCGGATCGAGCGGATCGCCGCGCAGCAGGAGCGTGCGACGCATCCGGCGGTGATCCGCCATCCCTTCAACGGGCGGCTGTGCCTGTTCGTCGGCAACGCGTGGAGCCGTCGGGTGCGCGACTGCACGGCCGAGCAGGGCGAGGCGCTGATGCGGCTCGCCAACGACATGTCGCGGGTACCCGAGCTGCAGGTGCGATGGGCCTGGCGCCGTGGCGACGTCGCGATCTGGGACAACCTCGCGACGGCGCACTACGGCGTGTCCGGCGACGCGGGCGCGGAGCGCCTCCTGTACCGGGTCTCGGCCTGGTCGCCGAGCGTCCGGCCCGCCCTGGACCGCGAGCGCGCGGTCCGCGAGCTGATGGAGGCCGGCGCATGATGGACATCGACGGCGCGTGCCTGTGCGGCGCGATCCGCTACGCGGCGACCATCGACCCGTCGCAGGTGCGGATCTGCCATTGCATCCAGTGCCAGGTGCAGAGCGCCACCGCGTTCCGCACCGGCGTGCTGGTGCCGAAGGAGCGCTTCCGGCTGCTCGCCGGCGAGCCGAAGGTCTACGTGAAGACCGCCGAGAGCGGCAATCCGCGCGCGCTCGCGTTCTGCGGCGAGTGCGGCACCTCGATCTACGGGACCTCGCCGACGAACCCGACCACCTACTCGCTGCGGCTGGGCACCGCGCGCCAGCGCGCGGAGCTGGTCCCGACGGTGCAGATCTGGGCCGGCGAGGCGATGCCCTGGCTGGCGCGCATCCCGTCGATCCCGCGGGTCGAGCGGCAGTCGGGCCGCCCCGTCGCGCCGCCGGCCGTCGACGCCTGAACCCCGCCGCCTTCCCGAGGAGAGCCGCATGACGAGCCTTGCCGCCGACGCCCCGATCGCCGGGCACGACGCGCCGCTGCCGGTGTTCGACGACGAGCGTGCGTGGCGCGGCCCCGCGATGGCCGCGCGCAGCGATTGGGTCCATCCGCTCGACGCCGAGGACATCGCCGAGCTCGACGGCGCCGTCGCCCGCGCGATCGCGGCCGGCGGCGACCTGGTCGCGATGACCGCCGCCGACGTCCCGCTGCCGCGCCTCGCCCCGAGGCTCGCGGCGATCCGCCGCGCGCTGCTGCACGGCCGCGGCGTCGCGCTGCTGCGCGGCTGGCCGAGCGCGCAGCGCACGCTGCGCCAGTCGGCGACGGCGTTCCGCGGCATCGGCGCACACCTCGGCGAGGCGGTCTCGCAGAACGGCAAGGGCCACGTGCTCGGCCACGTCGCGAACCTCGGGCTCGACTACGGCGATCCGACGACGCGCGGCTACCAGACGACCGCGGAGCTGAACTACCACGTCGACGCGGGCGACCTCGTCGGCCTGCTCTGCGTGCGGCCGTCCCGCTCGGGCGGGCTGTCGAAGATCGCGAGCTCGACCACGGTGTGGAACGAGCTGGTTCGCCGGCGTCCGGACCTCGCGCGTGCGCTGTCGCGGCCGGTCGCGTTCACGCGCTGGGGCGAGGTGGGCGCGGGGCAGCGCCGTTGGTTCGCGCTCGCGCCGTTCCAGCCGCACGCCGGCCGCATGATCGCCGTGATGGTGCCGAGCGCGATCCGCAAGGCGCAGGCGTTCGAGGACGCGCCGCGGCTCGGGGCAGACCAGGTCGAGGCGATCGAGGTCGTCCAGGCGATCGCCGACGATCCCGCGGTGCGCCTCGACATGGACTTCCGCCCGGGCGACATGCAGTTCCTGTGCAACCACGCGACGCTGCACTCCCGGACCGCATACGAGGACTGGCCCGAGCCCGAGCGTCGCCGCCACCTGCTGCGGCTGTGGTTGGCCAGCGACGACGGCCCGGCGCTGCCCGCGTCGATCACGACGCAGTTCCAGGGGCGGACCGCGGGCGGCCGGCCCAACGGCATCAACGTGCCCGGCGTGCCGCTCGTCGCGCCGCTCGAGCCGGTCTGACCGATGACGCGACGCGACGTGTTCGTCGACGGGCTGCGCTGGCACTGCGTCGACGCGGGCAGCGGGCCGGTGGTGCTGATGCTGCACGGCTTCCCCTACAGCGGGCATCAGTTCAGGCACGTGGTGCCCGGGCTCGCGGCCGCCGGCTACCGAGTGGTCGTGCCCGACCTGCCCGGCGTCGGCGACAGCGAGCGGCCCGCCGATCCCGAGCGGTCCACGCACGTGCGCCGCGTCGGCGACCTCGTCGGGCTGCTCGACGCGATCGGCGCCCCGTCCGCGGTCCTGGTCGGCCACGACGTCGGCTCGACGATGTCGTTCGCGGCCGCGCAGATGCGGCCCGACCGGTTCCGCGCGCTCGCGCTGCTCAGCACGCCGCCGGCGCTGCGTCCCGCGGCGCGTCCGTCGGAGACCTTCGCGGCGATGCGCGCGGCCACCGGCGCGACCTTCTACCAGGCGTACTTCGCCGGCCCCGAGGCGGAGCGCGAGCTCGACGCCGACGTGCGGCGCTCGCTGCGCGCGATCATGCACTCGGTGTCGGGGCGGGCGAAGGGCGCGCAGCGCTGGCGGCCGAACATGGCGCCGGGCGAAGGCTTCCTTGACACGGTGCACGACCCGCTCGGGCCGCCCGGCTACCTGAGCGCCGACGAGTTCGAGCACTACGTCGCGCAGTACGCGCGCACCGGCTTCGGCGGCGCGCTCGCGCCGTACCGCTGCCGCGATCGTGACTGGACGCTCGGCGCGTTCCTCGCGGGCCGCAGGCCGCCCCAGCCGGCGCTGTTCCTCGGCGGCACCTCGGATCCGTCGATCGAGCGGATGCGGGCGAACTACGACGCACTCGAGGACACGCTGCCCGGACTGCGCGGCAAGCCGCTCGTCGAGGGCGCCGGGCACGGGCTGCCCGAGGAGGCCCCCGAGTGGGTGCTGCGCGAACTGCTCGCCTTCCTCGCCGCGCTCGATCGCGACGCCCGCGTCGAGCCCCGCCGCGCGAACGCGGCTTGACCCGCAGGAGTTCCGGATGTCACCCACGTTCCCCGCTGGCCGCCGCCTCCTCGGTGGCACCGCCGCTGCGGCCGGCCTCGCGCTCGCCGGACCCGTCGTCCGCGCCCAGCCGGCCGCCGCGCCGGCCGGCTGGCCGGCGAAACCCGTCCGCATGGTCGTGCCCGCAGCCGCCGGCGGCCAGACCGACCAGTTCTCCCGCTTCGTCGCCGAGCATCTCGCCCGCGCGTTCGGCCAGCCCTTCGTCGTCGACAACCGCCCCGGCGGCGCCGGCTCGATCGGTGCGCTGCAGGTCACCAAGTCCGCGCCCGACGGCCACGCGCTGCTGTTCAGCGCGGCGTCCTTCACCGTGGTCCCGCAGGCGCTGAACCCGAACCAGCAGTACGACCTGCTGCGCGACCTGGCGCCGGTGGTCCAGATCGGTGCGGGCGGCAACTTCCTCGCGGCCTCGGCCGAGTCGCCGATCCGCACGACGAGGGAGCTGATCGAGCGTGCACGGGCGGCCCCCGACACGCTCACCTACGGCACGACCGGCGTCGGCTCGGTGCCGCACATCCTGATGTCGGCGCTCCTCAAGCAGCACGGCGCGCGGATGGGCCACGTGCCGTACAAGTCGGGCGCCGAGGTGCTGCGCGACCTGGTGGGCGGCGTGCTGCAGGTGGGCTGGGTGGACACCACCACCGGCGGGCCCGCGGGCGCCGCGGGACGGGTCCGCCTGCTCGGCATCTCCGGCACCTTCCGCGTGCCCGGCAACCCCGACGTCGCCACGCTGGCCGAGCAGGGCTTCGGGTCGGACCTGAACGGCTGGCTGGGCCTGTTCGCGCCGGCCGGCACGCCCGAGCCGGTGATCCGCGCGGTCAATGCCGAGGTCAACCGGCTGATGGGGCTCGACGAGGCGCGCAAGCGCCTCGACACGATGAACGTCGCCACCTTCCCGCGCAACACGCACGAGGACTTCGCGCGGACGGTGCGCGCCGACCTTCAGGCGTGGCGCCGCATCGTCGTCGACAACGGCATCCAGGCCGAATGACAGGAGCGAGCATGGCCCTCGAACCCGTGCCCTACGACCATCCGTCCGCCTGGCGCGGCCCGGAGATGGCCGCGCGCTCCGACTGGATCGTCCAGCTCGACGAGGCCGACGTCGCAGAGCTGGAGCGCGCGCTCGCGGCGGCCCGGCGGGCGGGGCTCGGCATGCCGGGCCTGCGGCGCGGCGACGTCGACGTGCCCCGGGTGGCCGCGAAGATGGACGGCGTGCGCCGGATGCTCGAGGACGGCATCGGCTTCGCGCTGATCCGCGGCCTGCCGCGCGAGCGGTACTCGAAGGCCGACGCCGCGACGATCTACTGGATCGTCGGCGCCGAGCTCGGCGACGCCTTCGCGCAGAACGCGCATGGCGAGATGCTCGGCCACGTGCGCGACCTCGGGGCGGACTGGCGCTCGGACGCGAAGGTGCGCGGCTACCAGACGCGGGCGCGGCTGCCGTTCCACAACGATTCGACCGACGTCGTCGGGCTGCTGTGCCTGCAGCAGGCGAAGTCAGGCGGCGAGTCGCGGATCGTGAGCTCCACGGCGATCCACAACGAGGTTCTGCGGCGCCGCCCCGACCTGTGGGCGGTGCTGCACCAGCCGTTCTGCGTCGACCGCCGCGGCGAGGAGAATCCGGGCCAGCTGCCGTGGTACGTGACGCCATGCTTCACCCGTTTCGAGGGGCGGCTCTTCGTGCGGTACAACCGCAGCTACATCGAGTCGGCGCAGCGCTTCGATCGCGTGCCCCGCCTCTCGCGCCTCCAGATCCAGGCGCTCGACCTCGTCGACGCGCTGTGCGCCGACCCGGACTTCGCGATGGCCATGGCGTTCGAGCCCGGCGACATGCAGTTCGTCTGCAACTACACCGTGCTGCATTCGCGCGCCGAGTACGAGGACTGGCCCGAGCCCGAGCGCAAGCGCCACCTGCTTCGGCTGTGGCTGCGCACGCCGGGCTTCGCGCGGCTGCCGCCCGAATACGCCGACCGCAACGCCGACATGCTCGGCTGGCAGGCCCATCCCCGCGAGCCGCTGTTCGATCTCTCCGAGATCGAGGCCGAGCTCGCGCACTGAACGCTTGCGCCCCATCCCCGAAGGAGACGCCCATGTCCGCCCACGCCCCGGCCGCCGCGCAGCCGTACCTGCACCCCAGCGCCTGGACCGCCGCGCAGATGCGCGAGCGCACCGACTGGATCGTCCGGCTCGACGCGCGCGACAACGACGAGCTGCGCGCGGCGCTCGCCCACGCGAAGGCCCGCGGCGCCGGCATCCCGTCGCTCGCCGCCGAGGACTTCCCGCTGCCCCGCCTCGCCGCGATCCTGCGCGACGTGCGCGATGAAGTGACCGACGGGCGCGGCTTCGTGCTGCTGCGCGGCCTGCGCATCGACGACCTCGGGGCGGCCGACGCCGCGGCGATCTATTGGGGCATCGGCGCGCACATGGGTCGAGGCCGCGCCCAGAACGCGCAGGGCGAGGTGCTCGGGCACGTGACCGACATCGGCGTCGACTACCTGAAGAACGCGAACGCCCGCGGCTACCAGTCGCGGCTGATGCTGCCGTTCCACAACGACCTGACCGACATCGTCGGGCTGCTGTGCCTCGCGCCCGCCCGCAGCGGCGGCGCGTCGCGGATCGTCAGCAGCACGACGATCCACAACGTGCTGATCGAGCGGCACCCCGAGCTCGCCGAGACGCTCTACCGGACGTTCCCGATCGACCGCCGCGGCGAGGCCCGCGACGGGCGAGCCCCCTGGTACCCGGCGCCGGCCTTCGAGCGCGTCGACGGTCGCCTCTTCTGCCGGTACAACCGGACGTACGTCGAGTCGTCGCAGCGGTTCCCGGACGCGCCGCGGCTGACCCCCGAGCAGCACGCGGCGATGGACGCGGTCGACGCGCTGTGCGAGGACCCGTCGCTGACGCTCGACATGGAGCTCGAGACGGGGGACATGCAGTTCATCAGCAACTACACCGTGCTGCACTCCCGCACCGCCTACGAGGACTGGCCGGAGAAGGAACGTCGCCGCTACCTGCTGCGGCTGTGGCTCG